>JAOUEK010000302.1 GCA_029858755.1 Thermoleophilia bacterium | reverse complement strand
TCCTCGGGTCGTTCGCCGTCGCCGTGGTCTCGCTGCTCGCGTTCCTCGCGCTCGAGCGGCACCAGCGCGCGCCGATGCTCGACCTCAGCCTCTTCCGCAACCGCACCTACGTCGGCGCGAACGTCGTCGTGCTGCTCGTGGCGCTGGCGATGTTCGGGGTCTTCTTCTTCGTCTCCCTCTACATGCAGAACATCCTGCGCTACTCGCCCGTGCAGGCCGGTGCGGCCTTCCTGCCGATGACCATCCTCATCATCCTCGTCGCCCCCTTCGCGGGACGCGTGTCCGACCGCGTCGGCTCGCGCTGGCTGATGACCGCCGGCATGACCCTCGTCGCGGGCCAGCTCCTGCTGTTCTCGCGATTGGGGACGGAGGCGACGTTCTGGACGCTCCTGCCGGCGCTCGTGCTCGGCGGCTTCGGCATGGCGCTGACGATGACGCCGGGGGCGGCGGCCGCCACCCGCGCCGTGCCCGTGCACAAGGCCGGCGTCGGCGCGGCCGTGCTGAACGCGTTCCGCCAGGTCGGCGGGTCGCTGGGGATCGCGGTGATGGGGGCGATCGTCGCAGGGAGCGCGGGAGGCGAGCGCACCGTCGACGCGTTCATGGGCGGGTTCGAGCGGGCGCTGCTGGTCGCGGCCGGCGTGGCGCTCCTCGGTGCCGTCGCCGCGGCAGTGCTCGTGCGCGTGCACGGGGCCGACGAGCACGAGGCGCCGGCCGGCGGCGCTCCCGGGGTCGCGGCAGCGCCGGGGCCGGCGCGGGCGTCGTGAGCCCGCGCGCCCGCGGGCTCACCCGCCGCGGCAAGGCGCGGCACGCTGAGCGCCTGCCCGCCGGGAAGCGCCGGGAGTCGATCGTGGAGGCGGCCCTCGCCGTGTTCGGCGCGTCGAGCTACGCGTCCGCGACGACCGCCGCGATCGCAGCGGCGGCGGGCGTCTCCGAGCCGATCCTCTACCGGCACTTCGCCTCGAAGAAGGACCTCTACGTCGCGTGCCTCGACGAGTCGTGGCACCGCCTGCGCGCGGCGTGGGAGGAGGCTCGCGAGGCCGCAGAGCCTGGCGCGCACCTCGTCGCGCTCTCGGAGCCCGCGATCGAGCTCTCGCGCGGGGGCACGGCGCTGCCGCCGACGCTCTGGATGCAGGCGTTCGCGGAGGCCGGCGTGGACGACGAGATCCGCCGGGCCGTGCGACGCGTGATCGGGGAGGTGCACGACGTCGTCCGGCGCGCGCTCGAGGACGGCCAGCGCAAAGGCGTCGTCCACGCCGACCGCGATCCGTCCTCCGAGGCGTGGATAGTCGTCTCCAGCCTGCTGCTCCACACGCTCGCGTCGCGCGTCGGCGGGTTGCTCGAGCGCGGCGACATCGAGCGCGTCCGAGCGCAGCGGCTGCGCTGGCTCGCGGGGGCCTGATCGCTAGAACGGGATCCGCAGCAGCCAGAAGACCGCCATCCCCACAGCGATCGCCACCCACAGCTGCCGCGTCCGCCAGGCGGCGAGCGCCGCGAGCGCGGCAGCTGCGATACGGGCCTCGCCCTCCCCCTGGAACCCGGCGAGCGAGGGGGCGACGAGCGCCGCGAAGACCGCAATCGGCACGAAGTGGAGGAACCGCAGCGCCGCCTCGGGCAGCGGCCGTTGCAGGGAGAGCCCGGCGAGCCGCGAGCCGAAGGTGACCGCGACCATCCCCGCGACCGTCAGCCAGAAGGTCATGCGACCTCCCCCGCAGAGCACGAATCTGCATGAGCAGATCCGTGCTCGCGACACCCCCTGAAGCGGCTGCTGACGCGGCCGGTGCCGACCACCGACGCTAGAGGGGTTGACACAGGACGTCTCATGCCACCTCCCTCCGCGCGCTCTCCGGGTCGACGGCGGGCGGCGGTGGCTGCTCGCGGGTGAGGAGCGCCCCGAGGGCCGCGCCGAGCACGCCCGCAACCACGATCGGGATCCCCCCGGGCTCGACCCGCGAGACGAGCCACGAGGCTCCGCCCGCCGACACCGCGACCGCGAGCTCGACCCGGGTGCGGAGCAGCGGCACGAGCAGGGCGAGGAACGCGAGCGGGAACACGAAGTCGACTCCGAGCTGCACCGGGTCGGGAATGGCGGCGCCGAGCGCGACACCCGCCGCCGTGGAGATGTTCCAGGTGACGAAGAGGCTGAGCTCGCACCCCAGCAGGAAGGGGAACGAGCGCTCGCGCGACGACGCGACGACCCCGAAGGCCTCGTCCGTGAGCAGGAACGCGGCCGCCAGGCGCCGCCGCCACGGCAGCCGGATCGACGGTGCGAGCGCGAGGCCGTAGAGGACGTGGCGCACGTTGAGCAGGAACGTGGTGACGACGATCTCGGCGCCGCCGGCGCCGCGCCCGAACAGCCCCGCCGCGCTGAACTGGGCGCTGCCCGCGAAGACGAGGAGCGACAGCGCCTGCGTCTCGAGCGCGGAGAGGCCGGCGGCGCGCGCGACGACCGCGTAGGCCACGCCGAAGGGGACGACGCCGAGCCACAGCGGCGCCATCGCCCGAAACCCCCGCAGGAACGTCGCACCCGTCACGCCCGGAGCATCGCCGAGACACTGGTCGGAGCGCTTCGCCCGGTGTCCGGACGCCCGCTCTGTCGGCCGGGAGGCCACCTGCGCCGGCGCTGCGTCGGACGGTGAAGACGGGGCCCCGCGGGGAACCAGGGGCTCCCCCGCCACAGAGAAACGCCCCCGGCTGCGGCTCCCGGGGGCGTTTCCTATGAGGCGGCCCCTCCTGGGGGTGACGGTGAAGCTCGTGACTCTGCGGCCCAGTCACGCCCTTCGCGCCCGCCACGTTGTCCGGTCGGTTGCGCCCCGTGCATCGACCCTGGCGTCTGGGTCGATGCGTCGTGACCTGACTGTAGGGGGCGTGTCCGGAAAAGTCAAGTAGCTCGGTCAAGTGATTTCGAGTATTGTCTACTTCACGATGGTTGACGCGATCGCGTACGCGGGTTCCCCCTTCCGGGGGAGGCACGCGACGGGGGACGGGCGTTGAGTGAGACGCGGATGACCCACGCCGTCGCCCGCACGACGCCGCGCGTGCCCGTCTCCGGGCTCGGCGACCGCGTGCGCGCGCTCCGGCTCTCGGCGGGGCTGACCCAGACCCAGCTCGCCGGCGACCGCTGCTCGAAGGAGTACATGAGCCAGATCGAGCGTGGCAAGACGCGTCCCACGCGCGAGACGATCGAATGGCTGGCCGCGCGCCTGGGGGTCGATCCCGACTTCCTCGCCACCGGCGTCTCCACCGAGAAGCGCGACCGCGTCGAGGCGGCGCTCGCCCGCGCGGAGGCGCTGACGGTGGCCAACGAGCTCGACGACGCGCTCGCCGCCTTCGCGGAGCTGCGCCCCGACGTCGCCTCCACCGGGTCCCCGGAGCTCGAGCTGCGGTCGCTCGTCGGCAATGCCCGTGCGCTCGTCCGCAGCGGCGATGCGCGGACCGCTCTCGACCTGCTGCAGTCCGCCCGCGACATCGTGGAGGCACCGACGTTCTCCGACGTCGACCGCGCCGACGTGCTCTTCCGGATCGGCATCTGCCGCTACACGCTCTCGAGCATCGCCACGGCCGTGGCGCTGTTCGACGAGGCGCTGGCGCTCGCCGAGCGG
>JAOUEK010000301.1 GCA_029858755.1 Thermoleophilia bacterium | reverse complement strand
GAGCTCGAAGCAGGAGGTGAGCCGTGAGCCGCCCTCGGACGCTCAGCGTCGCCGTCGATCACATCCTGCCGGCCGCGCCCGAGACAGTCTTCCGCGCGCTCACCGAGCCCGATCTCTACGCGCGCTGGATGGGGCCCGAAGGCTCGACCACGACGGTCCAGGAAATGAACGTCGTACCGGGTGGGCAGTTTGCGTTCGTCGTGTCGCTTCCCAACGGCGTGAGTGTCCGTCTCAGCGGCACCTATCTCGAGGTCGACCCTCCGCGTCGGCTCGTGCACACCTGGCAGGTTGAAGGCGAGGAAGCCGTGACGACAGTGACAATCGGGCTCAACCCGTTCGACGCCGAGACGCACGTTGTGCTCACGCACGAGGGTTTCACCGACGAGATCGACCTCCTGCGCAACAAGGGCGGCTGGGAACATCAACTCGACCGGCTGGCGCGTCTCCTCGAGACGGACCTGCCCGACCAATAAACCTACGGGGGTCGCACGTTCGACTATGCGGCGCTAGTACTGGTGACCGCGCTCAGGAGAATGTCATCGAGCCCGGACACGACGCGTGGCTCCTCGGCGACGAGCGCTTCGTCGGTTACGAGTTCGAGTCGCGATCGGCCGAGGAGTACGCAAAGGGCTAAAAGACACACGGCGCTTGCACCTTCTGGGTGCTGGCACCGCACCCCGGTGAGTCATAGGCACGTCAGTTTCGAGACGGTAACGGGCGCACCGGCTCGACGCATCTTCAAGCGACATTTCCGCACGCTCGCACAGGGGAGCGGCCCTTGCCTCGCGTTGCGCCCGTTCATTCGATATGCGTGAGAATTGGCGCGTGGAGCCTCCCGAGACGCGTTACGTCAAGACACCGGACGGCGCGCACATCGCCTACCAGGTCTTCGGCGATGGGCCATTCGATCTGGTGTACGTGCCGGGCTTCGCCTCGAACGTCGAGTACATGTGGCGTCTCGAGCCGTTCGCGCGCGGCCTGCGGCGGCTCGGGTCGTTCGCGCGGGTCGTCGTCTTCGACCGTCGCGGCACCGGCCTTTCGGATCGGATCGACGAGACAAACCTGCCGACGCTCGAGGCGAGGATGGACGACATCCGCGCGGTCATGGATGCCGCCGCGGTCGAGCGGGCGGCGCTCTTCGGCTCCGAGGACGGCGCCCTTCTCTGCGCGGTCTTCGCGGCCGCCTACCCCTCGCGCGTCTTCGCGTGCGTGCTCCACGGCACCGGTGCCCGTGGGCTGCGCGCGCCCGACTACCCGTGGGAGTGGAGCGCACAGCAGTGGGACGAGTACCTCGGAGACATCGACCGCCAGTGGGGGACGCAGGACATGGCCGACCGGCTCGCGGCGAGCAGCTACCCGTCGCACGCGGCCGACGCCGGCTTCCGTCGAGAGCTCGCGTCGTTCCTGCGCTTCTCGGCGAGCCCTGGCGCAGCCGTGGTGTTCGAGACCCTGTATAGGGACGTTGACATCCGCGACGTCCTTCCCGCGATCCAGGTGCCCGTGCTGGTAGCGCATCGCGTCGACGACACGGAGGAGCCGATCGAGTGCGCGCGCCATCTCGCGGCAAACATCCCCGGTGCGCGGCTGCTCGAGCTCCCCGGAGCCGACCACTTCCCGTTCTCGGGCAATCAGGACGAGCTCTTCGATCCCGTCGAGCGGTTCTTCGCCGCCGCGCACGGCGCTGAGGTGGACTTCGACCGTGTCCTCGCGACCGTCCTTTTCACGGACGTCGTCGGCTCGACCGAGGCCGCGGCACGGATGGGCGACCGGGCATGGCGAGACCTAATCGCGACGCACCACCAGCGTGTCCGCTCCCTGCTGGGACGTTTTCGCGGGCGCGAGGTCGACCTCGCAGGCGACGGCTTCTTCGCCGTCTTCGACGGACCCGCCCGTGCAGTTCGCTGCGGCCTCACGATCTGCGACGACGCCGGCGCTCTCGGCTTCGACGTACGGGTCGGCGTCCACACCGGCGAGGTCGAGCTCGACGGTGCAGCGGTTCGCGGCCTCGCCGTCCACATCGGCGCACGTGTCGCGGCGGAGGCGGAACCCGGTGACGTGCTCGTGACGAGCACGGTCAGAGACCTCGTCGTCGGCTCGGGGCTCGTCTTCGCGGACCGCGGCCGGCGCAGCCTCAAGGGGGTGCCAGGTGAATGGGATACCTATTCGGCCTCCGCCCCTGACACCGCCAGCGCCATCTAACGACGTCAAGGGACGGTAAGACTCGGCGGGTCGGTCTGTCTGGGACCGTTGCCAGCCTGGTTGTCGCCGTGCCGCATGTGACTCGTCAAGCGACTGGCCGCCGTGTGCGTGCCTTGGGAATGATCCGTCCGTGTGAGCGCGGCGGCGCCGGTCTGGCGCCCGCTGCTGGCTTGATTAGGAGCTTGTCCGCCCTGTGGGCGTGACTCATTACCGTCCTGCCGCCGCGGTTTCCCGCACTCAGACCGGCACCACCAGACCCTACGAGTGAAGCCGGAGGATCAGAGGGCATGCTTGCAGATGAGCTGGACTACGTCGTCGGCGTCGATACGCATCGGGACGAGCACGTCCTGGCGGTCGTGGCCGCAGCCACCGGTGCTGTGCTGGCGAGGCGGGCGGTGCGGGCAAACGCACGTGGCTACCAAGAGGCGCTGCGGTTCGTGGGCGAGACAGCCTGCGCTGCTCGCGCATGGGCGATCGAGGGCACCGGCAGCTACGGCGCCGGGCTTGCGCGTTACCTCGCCGGCCGCGGCGAAACAGTCCTCGAGGTCAGCCGCGCCCCGCGAGCCGAGCGACGCTTGCGCGGTAAAGACGACGCGCTTGACGCGGCGCGGACCGCGCGGGCAGCGCTCGCCAGTGAGACGCTCGCGCGTCCGCGTAACGGGGAAAGGCGCGAAGCGCTGCGGCTGCTGCTGGTCGCACGCCGCAGCGCCGTCGACGTGCGCCGCGAAGCGCTCGGACAACTCCGCGGCGTAATCGTCACCGCACCCGACCAGCTCCGCGAAGAGCTACGCGGGCTTCCGGTCGGAAGGCTGCTCGCGCGCTGTAGCCGCCTCCGCCGCTCCAGCTCAATGGCCGCCGACGAGCTCGCTACACGGCTTGTCTTGCGAAGCCTCGCTCGCCGAATCGAAGCAGCAACCCTCGAAGCCGCCGAGCTCGAACGGGAGATCCTCGCCCAAGTACGCGCACTCGCGCCGGCGCTACTCGACGAGCCTGGTGTCGGGCCGATCGTCGCTGCGCAGCTGATCGTCGCCTGGTCACACGCCGGCCGGCTGCGCTCCGAGGCCGCCTTCGCCCGTCTCGCCGGCGTCGCCCCGGTCCCCGCCTCCAGCGGCCAGACCATCCGTCACCGGCTCAGCCGCGGCGGCGACCGACAGCTCAACCGGGCGCTGCACACCGTCGTCCTCCACCGCCGCCAGCACGACCCGACGACGCAGGCCTACATCGAACAACGCGTCGCCGAAGGTAAGACCCGCCGCGACGCCACCCGGCTACTCAAGCGCTACCTCGCCCGCCACCTCTACCGGCTGCTTCAACAACAGGAACCGCTGATGGCTTGACAAGTCATAGGAGCATCATTCGTGAAGCGAGGTTCGCTTCGTCGGTACACGAGAGCGTTGCGCCGGCTTAAGGCCGCGCCCCGT
>JAOUEK010000300.1 GCA_029858755.1 Thermoleophilia bacterium | reverse complement strand
TCCTCCGCGGTCAGCGACGCTCCCGGGGCCGCCAGGCCCCGCCCCACGAGCCAGTCGATCGCGGAGTCGGTGGTCAGGGTGAACGGCACGCGGGGACCCTAAGCGCTCGACGGGGAACCGGGGCGTCGGAGGAACGGCGGGGTGAGGCTGAAGCCCCACCCCGTGAGCCGCGCTCCCCCGCCGGGGTGAGGCTGAAGCCCCACCCCGTGAGCCGCGCTCCCCCGCCGGGGCGAGGCTGAAGCCCCACCCCGTGAGCCGCGCCCCCCTCCGGGGGTCTGGCTTCAGCCAGACCCCGCCGTTCGGGCAGGGCTCCAGCGGCATGAGCGGAGCATCCCGATGCCCCGTCGTTCGGCCAGAGCACCACCCGTCGAGCCGAGGCACGACGCCCGCGGCGTCGGAGGAACGGCGGGGTGAGGCTGAAGCCTCACCCCGTGAGCCGTGCTCCCCCTCCGGGGTGAGGCTGAAGCCCCACCCAGCCGCGCCCCCCGCCGGGGGTCTGGCTTCAGCCAGACCCCCGGCGGTTTCGTGCAGGCCACGCCGCTCGGGCAGGGGCCGGCGGCGTAGACGAGGTGTCGGCTTCAGCCCGACACCCGGTTCCCCCGCGACGCGACCACCACGCTCTCCAGAACGACGCCGCTCGCCCGCGGGTGCGTGAGGTCGTCGTCCACCGTCGCCTCGACCTCGGCTCCCTCGGCCACCGTTCCCCGTGACGCGTCGACGAAGTGCTCGCGGAAGTGCTCGGGTGTGAAGTGCGAGAGCGCCCCCAGCCAGACGCGGACGCGCACGACCTGCCCCCCACGCTCGGCCTCCGCGACGGCGAGGATCTTCGCGATCAGGTCGTCGATGAGCGCCTGCTCGTGCATCAGGGCTCCGCGAGCTCGGCGCGCACCTGGGCCGTGAGCGCGTCGAGCGCGGCGGCGACGGCGGGCGTCGGCTGCTCGCCCAGCCCGAAGCGCGCCCCCTCGACGCCGAGGACGACGACGCGCCGCGGCGCCCGCCCGAGCGCACGGGCCAGCTCGAGGGTCTCGGCGATCCCGAAGGCGTGGGTCGAGGCGAGGGCGAGGTCGCCGGGGAGCGGCTCGCCGTGCGACTCGAGGCGATGGATCGTGCCGGGCTCGGCGCCGGATCGGACCGCGTCGACGACGACGAGCAGGTCGAGCCCCTCGATCGCGTCGAGCAGCCGGGTCGGCTCCTCGCGACAGTCGAGCACGCTCAGCCCCGCCTCGCGCAGCCGGTCGCCGACGAGCGGCCCGACGGCGTCGTCGCCGCGGTAGCGGCTCCCGAGCACGGCGACCGCAGCGCTCACATCCGCTCGATCTCGAGCTTCAGGAAGTGCGTCGCGCAGGAGATGCACGGGTCGTAGTTGCGGATCGTCTGCTCGCAGCGGTGCGCCAGCTCGTCCTCGGGGAGGTGGAGCGACTGCCGCACGACGCCGACGAGGTCCTCCTCGATCACCTTCTGGTTCTGCGAGGTCGGCGGCACGATCTTCGCGTCCAGGATCACGCCCTCGTCGTCGATCTCGTAGCGGTGCCAACAGATCCCCCGTGGCGCCTCGGTGCAGCCGTGCCCCGTGCCGGCGCGAGGGACGACGTCCACCCACGGCTCGGCCGGGCGCTCGTAGGCGGCGATCAGCCGCAGCGCCTCGTCGGCCGCGTAGACCGTCTCGACGGCGCGCACGACGATCGAGCGGAAGGGGTTGCGGCACACGGGGCCGAGGCCGACCTCCGCGGCGACCTCCCGCGCGAGAGGCGACAGGAGCTCGCTCGACAGCGCGTACCGCGCGAGCGGGCCGACGAGGTACGGCCCGACGCCCTCGAGCGTCGAGTGGAGCGCGTTGGAGCGCTCCACGTGAGTCTCGGTGAAGTGGTGCTCGTACTCCGAGACGTCGATGTCGAGGCCGGTGCTCGACACGATGCGGCCGCGCTCGATCGCGTACTCGCCCGGCTGCCGCAGTCCCACGAACGCGTAGTCCTGCTCGTAGTCCGGGAACTCGAAGCCGGCCACCCACCGGGTCAGCTCGACCGCCGCGTCGCGCGCCCACTCGAGCTCGGGGACGAGCGCCTGCAGCTCGGACACGGTCGGCGCGCGGTAGAAGCCGCCGACGCGAAGGTTGATCGGGTGCACCTCGCGCCCGCCGATCACGCGCATGAGCGTGTTCCCCGCCTTCTTCAGGCGCAGGGCGAGCTCGACGAGGTCGCGTCGGTCACGGGCGAGCTCGACCGCGCCGTCGTAGCCGAGGAAGTCGGGCGCGTGCAGCATCGCCGTGTGCAGCACGTGGCTCTCGATCCACTCGCCGCAGTAGATCAGCCGCCGCAGCGCGCGCAGCTCGTCGGGGAGGTCGACGCCGCACACGGCCTCCATCGCGTTGCACGCGCTCGCGATGTACGCGATCGGGCAGATGCCGCAGATCCGGGCGGTGATGTCCGGCGCCTCCGTGTACTGCCGCCCGCGGAGGAGCGCCTCGAAGAACCGCGGCGGCTCGAAGATCTTGAACTGCACCTCCTCCAGCTCGTCGCCGCGCAGCCGGATCAGCATCGCCCCCTCTCCCTCCACGCGGGCGAGGTAGTCGGTGCGGATCTCGCGTGTCTCAGGCTCGCTCATGCTCGAGGCTCGCCTCCCTGAAGGCGTCGGCATTGGCGTTGAACGTGCGGAGGGCACGCACGAGCCCGGCGTCGTCCACGCCGAGCGCACGCCAGTGGGCGGCGAGCGCCGGCATGTTCGGCGACTCCATCGGCCCGAAGCACCCGTAGCACCCGCGGTTGTAGGCGGGGCAGAGCGCGCCGCACCCGGACTGCGTCACCGGCCCGAGGCACGGCGTACCGTGCGCGACCATCACGCACGGCGTGCCGCGCGACTTGCACTCGACGCACACGCTCGTCGACGGGAGCCTCGGCCGACGGGCGTTGAGCAGCGCGGAGATCGTCTCCACGAGCTGCTCCTTGGAGATGGGGCAGCCGCGGAGCTCGAGATCGACGTGCACGTGGTCGGCGATCGGTGTCGACGACTCCAGCGTGGCGATGTGCTCGGGCGCCGCGTAGACGAGCGGGATCCACTCGCGGACGTCGGCGAAGTTGCGCAGCGCCTGGATGCCGCCGGAGGTCGCGCAGGCGCCGATCGTGACGAGCAGCCGCGACTGCTCCCGGATCTCGACGATGCGCTCCGCGTCGTGCGGGGTGGTCACCGAGCCCTCGACGAGCGAGACGTCGTACGGCCCCTCGACCTGCGCGCTCGTCGCCTCGGGGAAGTAGGCGATCTCGATCCCGTCGGCGATCGCGAGCAGCTCGTCCTCGCAGTCGAGCAGCGTCAGCTGGCACCCGTCGCACGAGGAGAACTTCCACACCGCCAGCGTCGGCTTCCCCGCGGCGCTCACAACTCCCGCACCTTCAGCAGATGCTCGACCTCGTCGTAGCGGAAGACCGCGCCGTCGCGACAGACGAGCGCCGGGCCGAGCTGGCAGTGGCCGCAGTGCCCCACTGCGCAGCGCATGTTCCGCTCCAGTGAGACGTGGATCCGCTCTCGCGGCACGCCGCGGTCGAGCAGCGCCCGCGCGGTGAAGGTCATCATCACCTCGGGGCCGACGACGAGGGCGTGGGCGCGATCAGGGTCGAACGGAGCACCCGGC
>JAOUEK010000299.1 GCA_029858755.1 Thermoleophilia bacterium | reverse complement strand
TGGTGACGGGACTGCTTCAATCATCGTGCCCCTCGACCGAAAGGCTCCAGTGCACCCGCTCCCGGATCTTCCGCCCCTCACCGACGACGAGCTGAGCGAGCTGCTCGGGGCGCTCGAGGAGCGCGAGGAGGCTCTGTCCCGGAGGCGGCGACTGCTGCACGGGCGGATCGACATCCTCCGCGGCGAGCGCACAGAGCGCCTGAAGGTGCAGGTCGCGGCCGGCACCGTAGACCTGCCGGCGCCCGCGAAGCTCGAGCGACAGCTGTACACCGGGACGGGAGAGCTCGGCGACGAGAGCGAGATCGAGATCCTGCCGGAGCTCGCGTCGCTCTCGGACGACGAGTTGCGCGAGATGATCCGAGGGCTCGAGCGCACGGAGGACGACCTTTCGCTGGAGCGCCGCGTGGTGCACGCGCAGATCGACATCGTGCGAGCGGAGCGCCGCAAGCGCTCGCTCGACGATCACGTCGGCCCGGGCGACCTCGGGCCTATCCTCGGCAGGGGCGAATGACCCACGTCTACTGCCCCGAATGCGGCTTCCAGAGCCCGGAGGCCGCGAACTTCTGTGCCCGCTGCGGCGCTGCGCTGATGCCTCCCGCCCCGGGCGAGACGACGCTCAGCCTCACGCCGGAGGAGGTCGCCGAGGCGGAGGGCACTGACGTCGAGGCGGCATTGCCCGAAGGGCCGGTGCTCGTGGTGCGCACAGGGGGCGGCCGTGCGGGGGAGACGTTCGCCCCCGCCGGGGAGCGGACGCTGATCGGCCGGTCGCCCGAGTGCGACGTCTTCCTCGACGACGTCACCGTCTCGCGACGGCACGCCGAAGTGGTACGCGAGGGTGAGCGGTACACGATCCGCGACCTGGGCAGCCTCAACGGCACGTTCATCAACCGCCGCCGCATCGAGTCGGCAGTCCTGGAGGACGACGACGAGGTGCAGATCGGCAAGTACCGCCTCACCTTCCTCCGGCGATGACGACCACGGCCCCCGTCTCCGATACCGGGCAGATGCACACGATCGGCGCGGTCTGCGACCTGCTGCGGGACGAGTTCCCGGACATCTCCATCTCCAAGATCCGCTACCTGGAGGATCAGGGCCTGCTCCATCCCCGGCGCACACGCGGGGGCTACCGCCTGTTCACGCCGAACGACATCGAACGCCTGCAGACGATCCTGCGCCTCCAGCGCGACGAGTTCCTGCCCCTGCGCGTGATCCGCGAGGAGCTCGACGCGCCCAGCGCCGAGCGCGCGCGTCGGCGTGTTCACGGGCTGCAGGCAGACGAGCGCGAGATCGACCTCGGCGAGCTCTGCGAGCGGTCGGGTGTGACGCCCGACTTCGCGCGACAGCTGGAGGAGTACGACATCCTGCAGACCCGCATCGACGGCGGTGAGCGCCTGTACCGCGAGAGCGAGGCGGACATCGCCACGGCCTGCGGGCGCATTGCGCGCCACGGGCTCGATGCGCGCCACCTCCGCGCGTTCCGCACCGCGGCGGGCCGGCAGTCCGCTCTGCTCGAGCAGCTCGTCGCGCCGGGGTTGCGCTCACGCGACCTACAGCGTCGCAAGGCTGCGCTCGACGACCTCTCCGGCCTCGCCGTCGTCGCCCAGGAGCTCGCCCAGCTCCTCCTGCTCCGGGACCTGCGCGAGGTGTCCGAGCGGTGAGCGAGCTCGACCTGAGGTCCATGGTGCGCGACGTCCCCGACTTCCCGAAGGAAGGGATTGTCTTCAAGGACCTGATGCCGCTGATCAAGGACGCGGCGGCGTTCCACGAGTCGATCGACTTGCTGGCGGAGTGGGCGCGGCCGCGCCGCCCCGACGCCGTCCTCGGCGCCGAGGCGCGAGGCTTCATCTTCGGCGGAGCGCTCGCCTACGTGCTCGGGTGCGGGTTCGTGCCGGCGCGCAAGCCGGGGAAGCTGCCGTGGCAGACGGTCGACGCCACGTACGAGCTGGAGTACGGGACCGACCGGCTGGAGATGCACGCGGACGCGGTGGGGGAGGGCTCCCGGGTGATCGTGCTGGACGACGTCCTCGCGACCGGCGGCACCGCACGCGCGAAGATCGACCTGGTGGAGGGCCTTGGCGGCGAGGTCGTGGGTGCGCTGTTCGTCATCGAGCTCGCCTTCCTGCACGGCCGCGAGCGGCTCCACGGGTACGACGTGCACGCGTTGCTCACGTTCTGAGGCACTGCAAGACGCCTTCTGCGGTGAGGTGGCAGCGCCATGCGGCGCCGTTCACTCCCGGGAGGGATCGCCGCACGGCGTCGAAGACCGATGACCTCTGCCATGGACGTGGCAGCGGACGATCCTCGGAAGCAGCGCCCTGTGGAGCTCCTGCTCCGGCACTGCCTCGCGCTCGGCGGCATCGGGCGGGAGCGCCGCTCGCCGCAGATCCGCCTCGAGGAAGCGGTGGGCCCGGAGCTCACGCGCCGTCTGCTGGCGACGATCACGGTCTCGCAGCGGCGCTGACGGCCGGCCCGGAGGGGTTCAGTCGGCGCCGCTCGTGCTCTGCCCGCGCGTGCGGACGAAGAGGAAGATCGCGAGCGACGAGACGATGGAGATCACGATCGCCGTGCCTCCGCTCACGCCGATCGCGAGCATGCCGAAGAAGAGCACGAGGAAGAACACCACCGACCAGATGAAGCTCTGGACACCGCGGTCGATGCTCGGGGCGCGCAGGTGCATCGCGCGTGATCGTAGTCGAACCCGCGCGCGCTCCGGCAGTCGAGCCGCCCGAGATCAGCGGTGTCGAGAGCGCGGTCCCGAGAACGGTCGAGGGCCAGGCTGGTGGCCTGGCCCTCGACAAAGAATTCACCGAGCCGGTGGCGCTTTCGTCCACTCACCGCGCTGACCTTCCGCTTCCGCGTAGAGCCTTCGCGCTGAGCTTCGGCCTAGTCACGCTCCGTGCTCGGTGCAAGAGCCAACCTATGGGGTGGGGGGAACCGGGTCAAGATCCTCCGTCACCGATTTGGCGCAATTTGCGAACATTTCGTTCACCACCGGCGCCGGCTCCGGCTGCGGCTACCATCCCGCGGTGCGCCGCTCCGCCGTCCTCGTCGTCGCAGCGGCCTCGCTCGGCCTCGCCGTGGTGCTGGCGCTGGCCGGCGTGGGGGAGGAGCCGGGCGCCCTCGACGACTGGCAGGCCTTCACGCTCGGCATCGTGCAGGGGGCGACCGAGCTGCTGCCGATCTCGTCGTCGGGGCACCTGATCCTCGTCCCGTGGCTCGGCGACTGGACGTTCCTGAAGGACAGCGACTCCTTCAACCAGACGTTCGACGTCGCGCTGCACCTGGGCACGATGCTCGCCGTCGGCGCGTACTTCTTCGCCGACCTGGTCGTGCTCCTGCGCGCGTGGCTCCGGACGCTTGCGACCCGGCGCATCGCCGACGACGACGAGAAGGTCGCCTGGGTGATCGTCGTCGCCACGATTCCGGCGGCCCTGATCGGGTTCCTCTTGGAAGAACCGATCGCAACGCACCTGGGAGAGCCCTGGCAGATAGCGATCCTCCTCGCCCTCTTCGCGCTCGTGCTGCTCGCCGCCGACCGGCGACCGCGGGACCGGCGCCCCGCCGGCCTCTCGCTCCGGCAGGGGGCTCTCGTCGGCCTCGCACAGTCGCTCGCGCTCATGCCCGGTGTCTCA
>JAOUEK010000298.1 GCA_029858755.1 Thermoleophilia bacterium | reverse complement strand
GGAACTTCGTCGAGGAGCGCCTGGAGGGCGTGCTCGACGCGCCCGTCGAGATCGTCCGCGCCGCGCGCGGCTCGCCCCACGACGACCTTCGCGACATCGCCGAGCTGGCGGCGTTCCTGTCCACTCTCGACGCGTCCGTGCTGGCGCCGGTGCAGGAAGTGCACACCCGCGCCGCCCGGATCGTTGGCGACAACGCGGACGACGAGCTGGTGAACAAGCTGCTGCTGCGCGAGGACGCGGAGCAGGCGCTGGCCGACGCCCTCGACGCATTCGTCGTGTCGGGCGACCTCGCCGCCGACTTCGCGACCGCCGGTCGGCTCGCGCCGATCGTCGAGCGGTTCTTCGAGGACGTGCTCGTGATGGACCCGGACGAGGCGGTTCGGGCCAACCGACTGCGCTTGCTCCGTGACGTGCGGGACCGGGTCGGGCAGCTCGGCGACTTCTCGCAGCTCCCCGGGTAGGGCAACGGTGGCCGGAATGGGCACGCCGGCGATCGCGGCGGCCACGGAAGCGGGGATCGTGTTCACCCTTCACCAGTACGCGCACGACCCGGAGGCGCCGTCGTACGGGCTCGAGGCGGCCGAGAAGCTCGGCGTCGACCCCGCCCGGGTCTTCAAGACGCTGGTCGCCTCTCTCGACGGCGCGCTGACCGTCGCCGTGCTCCCGGTGGAGGCGCAGCTCGACCTGCGCTCGCTGGGCAAGCGCGCGGCGCTCGCCCGGCGTCGCGACGCGGAGCGGGCGACCGGCTACGTGGCGGGCGGGATCAGCCCGCTCGGACAGCGACGGCGCCTGCCCCTCCTGCTCGACGAGTCGGCGCTGGAGCACGCGACCGTGCTGGTGAGCGGGGGCCGCCGCGGCCTGGAGATCGAGCTGTCTCCCGGCGACCTCCTCCGTCTCACCGGCGGGCACACGGCGGCGCTAGCCTCCCGCACGTGACGGCGATCCAGCCCGAGACGCCCGTCGAGCTGCACATCGTCTCCGACTCGACGGGGGAGACCGCGGCGCGGCTGGTGCTCGCCCTCGAGGCCCAGTTCCCCGAGCTCCCCTTCGAGGAGGTGCGCCACCCGCGCGTGGAGAGCTTCGAGGACCTGCAGCTCACCGTGGCGAGGGCGAGAGGACGGCCGGCGGTGATGGTGTATACGCTCGTGGAGCCGGGCCTGCGCGAGGCGATGCGCCGTCTGTGCCGCAGCGCGCGCGTGCACTACTGCGACCTCCTCGGGCACCCGATCGACTCGATCTCTCGCGTGGCCGGCGTCGCCGCGAGGATGGAGCCGGGCGCGCGGGCGCCGCTCGACCAGACGTACTTCCGGCGTATCGAGGCGATCGAGTTCGCCGTCAAGTACGACGACGGGGTCGGAGGCGGGCTGGACGAGGCCGACGTCGTGCTCGTCGGCGTCTCGCGCACGTCCAAGACGCCGCTCTCGATCTTCCTCGGCTACCTGGGGCACAAGGCGGCCAACGTGCCCATCGTGCGGGGGATCGACCCGCCGCCGGCGCTCTTCGAGATCGACCGGGCGAAGATCGTCGGCCTGACGATCGACGCCGAGCGCCTGGCCGAGATCCGCGTCGAGCGCGTGCGCTCGATGGGGGCGCCGCGGAAGCGGTACGCCGACCTCGCCGCCGTCTACGAGGAGCTCGAGCTGGCCGCGGCGCTGCACCGCCGCCTGCGCTGCCCGGTGATCGACGTCTCCGAGCTGTCCGTGGAGGAGACGGCGATGCGGATCGTGAAGCTCGTCGACCAGCGCCGTCACGGACGGCAGCGGCGATGAGGGGCCCGAGCCTCTGGCGGGCGGAGGGGCGCACGCCTGCCGACAAGGGGTGGGCACCGCTGCGCTACTGGGTGCTGTGGTGGAGCTTGCTCGCGACGGCGGTGGTGGTCTTCTACGTGCTGCTCACGCCCCTGTGGCTGGGTCTCCGCGCGGTGGCGTGGATCGCCGACCGCCGTTCCCGACTGCGGCGGAGACCCACGACGTAGCGCTCACGCCGGGCCGCGCGGTGCAGCGGCGAGGAACGCGTCCACCTCGGCCTGCGACCGCAGGCGGACGAGCGGGAACCGGGCGAGCTCGACGGGGTAGCGGGCTCGGCGCCCCCGGTAGTTGCGGAGCGCGTAGAGGATCAGCGAGTCGGCCGTGAGGAGCGCGCTGCGCAGCGTCTCCCGGTTGCCGTTCCACAGCTCCTCGCGCCGCACGGCGCGCCGGAGCGTCCGCCGGACGAGGCGTGGAAGCCAGACGCGGACGGGCAGGTCGATCCAGACGACGGTATCGGCTGCCTCGGGCACGAGCTCGCCCAGCTTGCGGCGGTACGGGTTGTCGATCACCCAGCCGTCGCCCGCGACGAGCGGCTCGACCCGTGCGCGGAGCTCCTCCGCGGTCGCCTCCGTCCAGCTGGGGCCGTGGTGGAGCGCGTCGAGCTCGTGGAAGGGGACGCCGAGCCGCTCGGCGAGCGCCCGGCCGACCGTCGTCTTGCCGCAGCCGCTCGCGGTGGAGATCAGGCAGACGCGCCTCACGGCAGGACGCGCGCGTCGAGGCGGCGCTCGCCGCCGGGGGTCACCTCCCAGCCGGTGCCGGCCTGGTCGCCGGTGACGATCTCGCGCAGCGCCGTCCCCTCGAACCAGGCCGCCGCCGCATCGTCGCAGGCGATGCCCGGGGGCAACGTCCCCTCCGCCACGAGGCGCGTGTACGCCGGTCGCCGCTCGGGCTCACCGTCGTAGTGTGGGCAGAAGGAGCCGCCGAGCAGGCCGAGGCCGTCACGGAGCGGCTGCAGCTCGTCGCCGAACGAGTCGGTGAGGCTCGCCTCGAACCAGCAGTTCGCGCCCGCGCTGCCGCCGCCGAGCACGGCGCCGCGCTCCCACGCCGCGCGGAGCGCGCGGTCGATGCCGTGCACCCGCCAGACGGCGAGCATGTTGGCCGTGTTGCCGCCGCTGACCAGCACCGCGTCCGCCCGCGCGACGCGCTCGACTGGCGCGTCGGGGATGCCGAACAGCCGGAGGTGCTCCGGCACGCAGTCGAGCATCGACGCGAGCTCGTGGAACTGCAGGATGCGGCCCGGGTCGTCGGCGGCGGCGGTCGGCACGTAGAGCAGCCGCGGCCGCGCGGCGCCCGTGAGCTCGAGCATGAGGTCGAGGTGCGCACGGTGCCAGCCACCCATCGCCACGACATGACCGGCCATCTCGTACATGCTCGCAGAGGGCGACGCAGCTGCGGTTTCCCCGCAAGCGGAGAGTGCTGTCGCACGATGCGCCGACCATCGCGCGTGTGCGAGGATGGCGCCCGATGCGGTACGTCTACGGCTTCGAGGAAGAGGTGCCCGGGGGCCGCGAGCTCCTCGGGGGGAAGGGCGTCGGCCTCGCCGAGATGACGGCGCTCGGCGTGCCCGTGCCGGCCGGGTTCACGATCACCACCGACGCCTGTCGAGCGTACAGCGCCGACGGGAAGCAGGTGCCGGAGGGGCTCGACGCCGAGGTCGACGAGCACATCGCCAGGCTCGAGGAACGCGCGGGCAAGCGGTTCGGCGATCCCCACGACCCGCTGCTCGTCTCGGTGCGGTCGGGCGCGGCGATCTCGATGCCGGGGATGATGGACACGATCCTCAATCTCGGGCTCGGCGACGTCGCGGTCGCCGGCCTCGCGGAGT
>JAOUEK010000297.1 GCA_029858755.1 Thermoleophilia bacterium | reverse complement strand
CACACCGTGCGTCCGCCCCATGCACAGCGTGCCGCGATGCTCGCGCGCGCGAGCGACGACGGCCGCCAGCGCGCGCTCGAGCCCGGCGAGCACGATCGCGCCGGCCTCGCCGACGGCGATCGAGAGCGCGGTGTCGACGACGTCAGAGGAGGTCAGGCCGTAGTGGAGCCAGCGGCCCTCTGGCCCAAGCGACTCCTGTACCGCGTCCACGAACGCAGCGACATCGTGGCTGGTCTCGCGCTCGATCTCGGCGACCCGCTCGGGAGTCGGAGCGCGCGCCTCGGCCCGGATCGCAGCGAGCGCGTCGAGCGGCACCACACCGAGCTCCGACCACCCCTCCAGCGCCGCCAGCTCCACACGGAGCCACCGCTCGAGCTTCGCCTCCTCCGACCAGACCCTGGCCATCTCCGGTCGGCTGTAGCGGTCGATCACCACCGACGATTGTAGAGGTCGGTTCCGGAGAGGCCGCCGTGACTGCGTGCGCATGGCACCCTGTAGGCCGGTGCCTCAGGCCGCCAGACACCACCCGTGACGCTTCCTCCCCGCCCCACGAGCTCAGGAGTCTTCCTGTCCACGTCCCGGCGTCGCCGCCGCGGCGGCCGGCGGGCACGCCTGGCGCTCGGCGCGGTGGTAGGCGTGGCCGTCCTCGGCGGCCTCGTGCTGGGCGGAGCATGGCTCGCGGAGCGCGGCCTGCTGCCGCCGCGGACTTCGGTCGCCGGGGTGGAGGTCGGCGGGCGGACGCCCACCGCAGCGCGACTGATCGTCGTGAACCAGGCAGCCAAGCGCGTTCGGGCGCCAGTCGTGCTTCGCCGCACCGGGGGCTCGGACGTCGAGATCACCGGGGCCCAGCTCGGTGCAACGCCGCTCGTCCAGCAGGCGATCGAGCAGGCCGACGGCGTTGGGCTGCTCTCCCGCATCGTGCGGCGACTCGGGCTCGGCGAGACGCGAGAGGTGCCACTGCGCTACACGTTGCGCCCCGAGCAGATCCGCCGCCTCGCCGACGAGCTGAATCGGAGGCTGGCCGTCGCCCCGCGCGACGCTCGACTGGTGGTGCGGGGAACCACGACCACGGTGCGGCCGTCGCAGGTGGGCCGCACCGTCAGCGTCGGCCGGCTGACGGCGCAGCTCCGCACGCTGCCCGCCGCGATCGACGTCCCCGTCGCCACCGTGCAGCCCCACGTGACGACGCAGAGCGCCACCGCCGCGCAGCGGCTCGCCGACTCGCTGCTCTCGAGGCCGCGGCGCATCTCCTTGGGCGACGTCTCCGCGACGCTCTCGCCCGCCCAGCTGGCGCGGGCGATCAGGGTCGAGACGGCAGTCTCCGGGATGCGGCTGACCCTCGACCCGGAGGTGCTGCGAGCGCGGCTGCGGCGCGCTTTCGGGACGCTGGAGCGTCCGGCGGCCGACGCCGACTTCCGCATCGACGGGACGCGCGTGACCGTCGTCGCGGCCCGGCCGGGCCGGACGCTCGACGTCGAGCGGATCGGCCGCTCACTGCTCGCGAACCTGCGCGCGACGACCCACCGCGCCCGCTTCGTCGCCTTGCCCCCGGCGCTGACCACGGAGCAGGCGGAGCAGCTGAAGATCACCGAGCTGGTCTCGGAGTTCACGACCTACTTCCCGTGCTGCGCCCCACGTGTGACCAACATCCAGCGTGCCGCCGAGCTGCTCGACGGCACGATCCTCCGGCCCGGCGGGACGTTCTCGCTCAACGACGCGCTCGGCCGCCGCACCGAGGCGAACGGCTTCGTGTCGGCGCCGCAGATCCTGGCCGGCAGGCTGGAGGACGCGGTGGGCGGGGGCATCAGCCAGGTGGCGACGACGCTCTACAACGCCGCGTTCTTCGCGGGCCTGCGCCTGGACGAGCACCAGCCGCACGAGTTCTACATCTCCCGCTATCCGATGGGCCGTGAGGCGACGGTGTCCTGGCGCAGCCCGGAGCTGATCTTCACGAACGACTGGCCGGTGGGGTTGCTGATGAAAGTGCAGGCGGGCGACACCGGCATCACCGTCCGCTTCTACTCCACGAAGCTGGGCCGGCGCGTCGAGACGACGACCGGCGAGCCATACGACACGGTCGCTCCCCGCACGATCACCACGAAGAACCCGTCGCTCGAGCCGGGCACACGCGACGTCATCCAGGACGCGGGAGCCTCCGGCTTCACGGTGCAGTACACGCGCGAGGTCTGGCGCGGGTCGACGCTCAAGCGCGACGAGACCTTCACCGTCCGCTACCGGCCGCAGAACGCGTACGTGGAGGTCGGGCCCCCGAAGAAGAAGCCGGCGAAGCCGAAGCCGGGCGCAAAGCCGCCCGTACAGCCTGGGGCCCCGGACGAGGAGGTCCCGGCCCCCGGGAAGGGCTCGGCGCAGCAGCCGGTCCCTGACGCCGGCGAGGCCGTTTCCCCGTCCTGACGCCTCCTCAGGCCACGCCGTCGACGGCGAGCGCAATGTCCTCGCGGCGGCGCGCGCCGTCGAAGCGCACCAGGTCGGCCGCGGCATACGCGCCTGCTCGTGCCTCGGCGACCGTCTCGCCCGTGGCGGTGACGCCGAGTACGCGCCCGCCGTTCGTCACCAGCGTGCCCCCGTGGAGCGCGGTCCCCGCATGAAAGACGAGCGCGCCCGTCGCTCTGGCCTCCTCGACGCCCGTGATCGGCGACCCGCGGTCACCCGCAGCCGGGTAGTCGCGCGCCGCGAGCACGACCGTCACCGCCGCTCTAACCGCACGGGCGGTGGCCACTCCGGCCAGCTCTCCCACGGCCGCCGCTGCCAGGAGGTCGAGCAGCCCTGCGCGGACGAGGGGCGCGAGCGACTGCGTCTCGGGGTCGCCGAACCGGCAGTTGAACTCGAGCACGCGAGGGCCGTCCTCGGTGAGCATGAGACCCGCGAAGAGCGTGCCCACGAACGGCGCGCCACGCCGCGCGAGCTCGGCGAGCACGGGCCGGTGCACGCGGTCGACGAGCTCCTCGACCTGGTCCTGCCCCAGGTCGGGGAGCGGCGCGTACGATCCCATGCCTCCCGTGTTCGGGCCGTCGTCGCCGTCGAAGGCGCGCTTGAAGTCGCGGGCGGCCGGGAGGGCGACGGCGCTCGTCCCGTCGCAGACCGCGAACACTGACACCTCGGGTCCGTGCAGCAGCTCCTCGACGACGATCTCCCGGCCGAATGCGCGAACCACCTCGAGCCCCGCGGCCAGCTCCTGCTCGGTACGGCAAACGGCGACGCCCTTGCCGGCCGCGAGCCCGTCCGCCTTCACCACGCACGGCGCGCGCGGCTCGCCGAGGCGGGCGGCGGTGGGGACTCCGGCGGCTTCCATCACGTCCTTGGCGAAGGACTTCGACCCCTCGATGCGCGCCGCCTCGGCGCCGGGCCCGAAGACCGGGATGCCGCTGTGCCGGAGCAGGTCGCCGAGGCCGTCCACCAGCGGCGCCTCCGCACCGACGACGACCAGGTCGACCGCCAGGGCGCCCGCGAGCCCGAGCAGCCCCTCGAAGTCTGCGGCCGATACGGGGTGGCACGTCGCCAGCTCGGCGATTCCCGGGTTTCCCGGCGCCGCGTGCAGCTCGACCGACGACTGGGACTGCGAGATGCCCCAGGCGAGCGCATGCTCGCGACCCCCGGATCCGACGAGGAGCACTCGC
>JAOUEK010000296.1 GCA_029858755.1 Thermoleophilia bacterium | reverse complement strand
ATGAGCGACTTCCAGGTGTTCGCCCAGGCGGTCGCCGCGCGCTACTCGGGACGCTATGCGGGGTACCCGTTCGTCGGCTTCTACGGGATCTGGAACGAGTCGAACCTCGCCACGTTCCTGCGTCCGCAGTTCAACAGCAAGGGGAAGATCGTCTCGCCCGCCCTCTACGCGAAGCTCGCCGCCGCCGGCTACGCGGGGGTCAAGGCCGGTAACCCGCGCGCGCTCGTGGCGATCGGCGAGACGTCGTCGAACGGTCGTAACAAGAAGGGCCGCGGCACGGACACGGTGGCTCCGGCGACGTTCGCCCAGGGCGTGGCCAAGGCGAACAAGCGGCTCCGCTTCGACGCGTGGGCCCAGCATCCGTACCCGGCTCCCGTGAACCAGAAGCCGACGCAGAAGGTGCGCTACCCGAACGTCAACCTCGTCACCCTGAAGCAGCTGGAGAAGGATCTCGACACGTGGTTCGGGCGCAAGAACATCCCGATCTGGATCACCGAGTACGGGCACGAGACCAAGCCGGGCGAGCCCAAGGGCGTCACGGAATCCCAGCAGGCCGCCTACGTCCGCCAAGCGCTGACGATGGCGCGCAAGGATCCGCGCGTGCAGATGTTCGTCTGGTTCGTGATGCAGGACTCGCAGGGCAGCCTCTGGCAGAGCGGCATCTACCGCAACGACGCGAGCCCGAAGCCTGCGGAGCCCCGCTTCGCGGCGACGGCTGCCGGCCTCGACGCCCGCAACGGCGAGCTCCGCGTGCGCGGCGGCGCGCGCAACCCGAGCACACCGGTGTCCGTGCGCAGCTTCTGCGCCAACAACCCGACGGGGACGACGGTCGGCAGCACGACGCGGGTGTCGCTGGGCTCGCAGCTCGTCGGCGTCCGACAGGCCGCCCTCCCGCTCGGGATCGACTGCACCGTGCGCGTGCTGCTGCCGGTCGCCGTCGAGAAGGGCAAGTCGTACAGGGCGGTGATCGAGCTGAACACCGCGAACGGTGGTTTCGCCACGAGGACGATCACCGTCGTCGGGGTCTGACCCCGGGCGCTGCGTTCGCCTGCGGGCCGGCGGCACGAGCACACCGCCGGCCCGTCGGCGACTCCGCGCACGAGCGCCACGAACGCCGTCCGACCGGTCGCGCGTAGGATCACTGCGTGGTGCCAGACGATCCCGGGGCGGTGACGGGCGAGCAGGTGTCCGACGAGCAGCCGATCCGCGCCGCCGAGGTGGTGGGCGCGCTGTCGCTCGCGACCGACCTGGGCACGGGGCAGCCGCTCGAGCACGCGCTGCGCACCGCCGTGCTCGCGGTCCGTCTCGGCGAGCTCGCCGGCGCGTCGGGCGAGGAGCTCGCGGACACCTACTACCTCGCCCTCCTCCACGCCTCCGGATGCACCTCGAACAGCCACGAGGCGGCGAAGCTGTTCGGCGACGACATCGGGCACCGGGCCGCGTTCTTCCTGATCGACCCGACCAATCCGGCGGAGGTCCTGGCCTTCTACCGGGCGCACGTCGGAGCCGGGCGTGCGCCGGAGGTCCGCGAACGGATGCTCGAGGACGCGATCGCCAACGCGGGCCCGAGGGCCCGTGAGTCGTTCGCGACGATGTGCGAAGTGGCACAGCGCTTCGCCGGCTGGCTCGAGCTGCGCCCGAGCATCCAGGACGCTCTCGCATTCGTGTTCGCCCGCTGGGACGGCAAGGGGTTCCCGGACGATCGGGGCGACGCGATCCCGACGCCGATGCGCCTCCTGCACGTGGCACGGGACATCTCCCTCTTCCTCACCGCCGGGGGCCCCGACGAAGCGCGGACGGTCGTCGAGAACCGAAAGGGTGCAGCGTACGAGCCACGGCTCGCCGACCTCGCGACGCGGAACCTCGGCGACCTCCTCGACCTGGACGAGGCGCGGATGTGGGAGCAGGCGCTGGAGAGCGAGCCGTTCCCGCAGATGCGGATTGCGGGTGAGCGGGTCGATGCGGCCTTCATGGCAATCGCCACGCTCACCGGGCTCAAGTCACCGTGGCTGCGCGGGCACTCGACCGGAGTGGCCGAGCTCGCCGAGGCCGCCGCGTGGCGGCTGGGCCTCCCGGCCGCTTCCGTCAGCCTCCTGCGGCGCGCAGCACTGGCCCACGACCTCGGCCGCATCGGCGTGCAGAACGCGATCTGGGAGAAGCCCGGCCCGCTCGGGTTCGGGGAATGGGAGCGGGTGCGGCTCCATCCCCACTACTCGGAGCGCGCGTTCGCCCAGTCGCCAGAGCTCGCCTCGATCGGGCTCGTGGCCGGCGCGCACCACGAGCGGCTCGACGGCTCCGGCTACCACCGCGGCACACGCGGGCCGGCACTCGACCAGCCGTCGCGCATCCTCGCGGCAGCAGACTGCTACGGGGCCATGCGCGAGGCGCGGCCGTACCGGCCGGCGCTCGACGCCGACACGGCCGAGGCGGAGCTCCTGCGCGAGGCCGGTGAGGGGCGGCTCGACCCGGACGCGGTCGACGCCGTGCTCGCCGCGGCGGGGCACCGCGTCCCGAATCGCCCCCGCGAGTTGCCGGCGGGCCTCACAGAGAGAGAGCTCGAAGTCCTGCTCGCTCTCGCGCGCGGCCAGTCGAACCAGGCGATCGCCGACGATCTCGGCATCTCTCCCAAGACTGTCGGGCACCACGTGCAGCACGTCTACCAGAAGGCCGGTGTCCGCAGCCGTGCCGCCGCGACGGTCTGGGCCTTCGAGCACGACCTCGTATACGCTGGATAGGGCGATCGCCCGATGCCGTATGGCCTCCGGGGGCGCAGACTCACTCGGACATCGCGCCGAGCCGCGGCGCGACCGACAGAGGAGGAAGAGATGATCCTGGCAACGACGAAGGTCGCTGACCTCGACCAGTTCGTGAAGATCTACTCCACGAAGGGCGCCGAGAAGCGCAAGCAGCACGGCTCCAAGGGCTCGACGGTCTTCCGCGACCCGAACGAGGAAGACCGCGTCTGGGCGATCTTCGACTGGGACGCCGAGGGCTGGCAGAGCTTCGCCACCGACCCCGAGGTGCCCGGAATCATGCAGGAGGCCGGGCACAAGGGCAGGCCCCAGGTGCTCGAGCTCGCCGGCACGTACGAGGCCTAGCGTCCACCCTCCACTTCCCTACGAACGAGAGGAACACGACATGTCCCTGATGGACGCAAGCACCATCGCCGGAAACGCGGAGGTCGTGCGCCGCGGCTACGCCGCCTTCAACACGGCCGACATGGACACGCTCACGGAGCTCATCGACGAGAACGCCTCGTGGCACACGCCGGGCCGCAGCCCGATCGCCGGCGACTACCGCGGCCGCGACGCCGTCTTCGGCCAGTTCGGTCGGTACGGCGGCGAGACGGTCGGGACGTTCAAGGCCGAGCTCGAGCAGGTGTTCACGGGCGAGGACGGCCGCGTGATCGGCCTCCACCACAACAGCGGCGAGCGCAACGGCAAGCGGCTCGACACCGACTGCTGCATCGTCTTCGAGATCGAGGACGGCCGCATCACGTCGGGGCGGGAGCACTTCTTCGACCTCGACAACTGGGATCAGTTCTGGGCGTAGCGCCGCCGGCGCCGGCCCGCCCCACCCGCGGCGCGGCCCCGGAGGATGGAGAAGCCCCCGCGATCGCGGGGGCTTCTCCTGGTGAGCGGAGGGCGCCACGCTGCCTTCCTCACCTCTGCGCTTGTTCACG
>JAOUEK010000295.1 GCA_029858755.1 Thermoleophilia bacterium | reverse complement strand
TCGAAGAGCACGACGTAGCCGTGCCACAGCGCGAAGCTAGCGGGTAGGAGGACGAACGGCGACAACGCGAGCACCGCGGTCGACACGGCGCGCCAGGGGCGGCGGATCGCCCCAGCCGTCCTACCGAGAGTCACGCTCAGTCCGGCGACTGCGGCCGCACCGGCGTAGAGGAGCATGTCTGCGCCGCGAGCGCCCGAGAAGTCGATTGAGTCGAGCCCGAACTTGTACAACGTGTCGAGGTTCGTCTTGAACCGGAGTAGCGTCGTTGTGCCGGATCTGTCGGGCAGGTCTCCGAGGACGTGACCCGTCTCGACGACATTGATCACGTACCACCAGGCGCCGGCTGCGACCCCAGCGGCGACTGCGAGCATTCGTCGGACTCGGTGTGTGCGAGGCCTGGCGATCAGTCCGATGACGGCCATGAAAGGAAGGGCGTAGATCGCCGTGAGTTTTGTCGAGACGGCCATCCCGATTGCCAGCGCGGCGACGATGTGCTCTCGACGCTGGTCACCAAGCAGGAAGTACGTAGCAGCGACGAGGAACGACGCGACGACCACGTCGTTCTGTGTCGTCGAGGCCTGTAGCAGGACGATCGGCAAGGTCAGGAAGAGCAGTCCCCCAAAAGCTCCCTCGGTTGCGGTCAGACCGAGGCGGCGGGCGATGCCGTAGACGCCCACAGCGCAAGCGAGCGCAGCAAGGAACTGAACGATGCCTGCCAAGAGGTCGGAGTGACCGAGGCCGAGGAGGTAAGCGACGCCGATCTCCGCTCCCGGGGGATTGCCGTTGAGGCGCCCGTCGTACGGGTTGGCGACGTATCCGATGCTGCGTTCCTGCAACCAGAAACCGACCCGTGCGAGGTGATACGTCAGCGAGTCCCATGTGTTGGGTGCTGTTCCCAGACCGAGAGCGAGCACGTAGATGAGTGCGCCTCCCACGGCGATCGCGAGAACGAGCAGTGGTGGTTCATTCCAGACGTCGGCGAGGAGCCGGCGGGTGCGGTCACGCGGTGCGCGGCATCTTCTCCGGCGTGGGAACAGGATCGTCACGACAAGGGCCGTCGCGGCCCCCGCAAACAGCGCGGTACGGGAGACGGCGTCGAACGCGGAGAGCACGAGCACGAGTCCAAGGACCACCGCGGATCCGATCGTGTACGCGGAGAGGACGAGTTCGGTGAAGGCGGTAGCGCCGAGAGCTCGTGCCGTCGCGAAGCCTGTTCCCGCGACGAGCCCGAGTCCGACGACGCTGAACGTGGCGGAGAGCATGCGCGTGTTTATGCGAGGCGGCAGCGCACGAGCGTGCGCAGGACGCGGAGGCCGTCGAGCGCCGTGAGCTTCTTGCCGGCCTCGCGCCCGCGGGCCTTGTACGAGATCGGCACCTCGTGGATCCGCTCGCCGGAGCGCAGCACGCGGGCGGCGATCTCCGGCTCGATCGCGAAGCCCCGCTCCCGGAGGTCGAGCGAGCGGAAGAGGTCGGTTCGCATCGCCTTGTGGCAGGTCATCACGTCCGAGATCCAGCAGTTGTAGAGCACGTTGGTGGCGAACGTGACCGCCTTGTTGCCGACCACGTACCAGAAGCTGAACGCCGACTGGGACGTCCACGCCCGCGTGCCGAAGACGACGTTCGCATCGCCCGCGAGCAGCGGCTCCAGCACCACACCGAGGTCGGCCGCCGCGTACTCGAGGTCGGCGTCGAGCACCGCCGCCAGCTCGCCCGTGGCGTGCTGGAGGGCCGTGCGCAGCGCTGCGCCCTTGCCGCGGTTGCGCTCGTGCAGGACGACGGTGACGTTCGACGGCCAGTCGCGGCCGGTGAGCAGCTCGCGGGTGCCGTCGGTGGAGCCGTCGTCGACGATCACGAGCTCTCGGCTCTCGACGGGGAGCTCCGCCGTGAGGGCGTCGTCGATCGCGGCCTCGACCGTCGCCAGCTCGTCGTAGACGGGCATCAGGATGGAGAGCTTCGCCGGCACGTCGTCCCCACACGATTCTGGCGGGCGGCGGGCCTTCCTGCCGGCGGCGACGGCGGCCAGCGGCGCCAGTACCATCGCAGGCGTGCGCGAGCTGACCATCGATCGCAGGCGCATCGCCGACGACGCAGACGTCTACGTGATCGCGGAGATCGGCCACAACCACCAGGGCTCGGTGGAGCGGGCGAAGGAGCTCTTCCGTGCCGCCCGCGACTGCGGCGTCGATGCCGTCAAGCTGCAGAAGCGCGACAACCGCTCGCTGTTCACGCGCGACCAGTTCGACCAGCCCTACGAGCACGAGAACAGCTTCGGCGCCACCTACGGCGAGCACCGAGAGGCGCTCGAGCTCGGCCGCGACGCGTACCGGGAGCTGCAGGCCTACGCTCGAGAGCTCGGTCTCGCGTTCTTCGCCACCGCGTTCGACGAGGCGAGCGCCGACTTCCTCGCCGACCTCGACGTGCCCGCCTACAAGATCGCTTCGGGCGACCTCGTGAACACCCCGCTCCTGCGGCACGTGGCGGCGATCGGCAAGCCGCTGCTCGTCTCCACGGGCGGCGCCACGATCGACGACGTCGACCGGGCGGTCGACACCGTGCTCCCGATCAACCCGCAGCTGTGCCTGCTGCAGTGCACGGCCGCGTACCCGGCGGCGGTCGAGGACCTCGAGCTGCAGGTGATCGCCACGATGCGCGAGCGCTACCCCGACGTCGTCGTCGGCCTCTCGGATCACCAGGACGGGATCGCGATGTCACTCGTCGCCTACATGCTGGGGGCGCGCGTGATCGAGAAGCACTTCACGCTCAGCCACACGTGGAAGGGCACCGACCACGCGTTCTCGTTGATGCCCGAGGGGATGCGCAAGCTCGTGCGCGACCTGCGCCGGGTGCCGGCGGCGCTCGGGGACGGCGTCAAGCGCCCGCTCCCGGTCGAGGAGAAGCCGCTGCAGAAGATGGGCAAGAAGCTCGTCGCCGCGCACGCGCTGGAGGCGGGGCACGTGCTCGCCGAGGGTGATCTCGCCGCGCGCTCCCCGGCCGACGGCGGCCTGCCGCCCTACGAGCTCGACGGCCTGCTCGGACGCCGGCTGCGCCGCGCGCTCGACGCGGACGAGGCGATCGTGCTCGCCGACCTGGAGCCGGCGCCGCAGCCCGCGGCCCCGGTGGCCCGAGGAGGGGCGTGATCGACGCTTCGGTGCTCGAGGCGCTGCGGCTCGCCGTCTTCGACTTCGACGGCGTGTTCACGGACAACCGGGTGTGGGTCGACGAGAGCGGCACGGAGTCGGTCGTCTGCTGGCGCGGCGATGGGCTCGGCCTGCGCCGGCTGGAGTCGGTCGGCGTCGAGCCGCTGATCGTGTCCACGGAGCCGAGCACCGTCGTCGCCGCGCGGGCGCGGAAGCTCCGGGTGGACTGCGCCCACGGCGTCGAGCACAAGCTCGAGGTGGTGCAGGCGCACGCCGAGCGTCGAGGGGTCGGGCTCGAGCAGACGGCGTTCGTCGGCAACGACGTCAACGACGCGGAGTGCCTGCGCGCCGTCGGCCTGGCCGTCGTCCCAGCCGACGCGTGGCCGGAGGTCGTCCCGCTCGCCGCGTGGGTGCTCCGGCGCCCCGGCGGCCGCGGGTGCGTGCGCGAGTTCTGCGACGCGGTGTGGCACGCGCGTGGAGGAGGCGGCTCCACGTGAGCGACCCGCTGTTCGACCTCGAGGGCCGCGTGGCCGTCGTCACGGGGGGCTTCGGCCGG
>JAOUEK010000294.1 GCA_029858755.1 Thermoleophilia bacterium | reverse complement strand
GTTCTCGAGCCCCGGGCCGCTCCGCTTCTTCGACGAGCACCAGGCCGCCGTCGTCGTCGAGGCGACGGCCCGGCTGATTCCCGGCCCGCGCGACGACCCCGCGGAGGACGGCCACCCTGGCGCGCGGGAGGCGGGCGTCGTGCACTACGTCGACCTGCTGCTGTCGGCGTTCGACGAGGAGCCGCCGCGCGTGTTCGCAGGAGGCCCGTCCAGCGACCGCCGCGGCGGGGCGCAGGACGACATGGCCTCGTTCCTCGCGCTCGCGCCGTGGGAGGAGCAGGCCTGGCGCGATCGGGTAACCGGCCTCCGCGAGGACTACGCCCGGGGCATCGCGGCGCTCGACGAGGCCGCGGGCGGCGATTTCACGGCAATTCCGGCCGCGCGCATGGACGCGATCCTGGCGCAGCGCCGGCACCGGGCGTTCCGTCGACTGCTCTTCGCCCACGCGATCGAGGGCACCTACGCCGTGCCGGAGTACGGTGGCAATCGCGGCCTCGCCGGCTGGGCGGAGATCGGATACGCCGGCGACGTCGCCCCCACGGGCTGGGCCCCCGAGGACGTCGCCGAGCCCCGCCCCGACCCGGCGCCCGCGGACGCCGAGCTCCCGTACCCGTTCGACCTGCCGCGTGTTCGGAAGCCGGTGCGTCGGCTGCCGGGGAGCGGCGGTGCCTGACGCTGTCGTCGTCGGCAGCGGGCCCGGCGGCTGCACGGCCGCAATGGTCCTCTCCCTCGCGGGCTGGGACGTGACCGTCCTCGAGAAGGGCCGCAACCACTACGGAGACCTGACGTCGCCGACGCCGGCCACGGAATACGCCAACGACGAGCTGAAGATGCGGCGCGGCTTCGGGCGGGCCGACCCGGAGCACGAGCCGCGGACGTTCCGGTGGCGGGCCGACCAGGACGAGCCGCTCCACGTGGGGCACGTGAACACGATCCCCGGCGCGGTCGGCGGCGGCACCTCGCTGTGGGACGCGAAGGTGCCGCGCCTGTGGGACATCGACTTCGCGAAGCGGTCGCTGCTCGGCCCGGCGGACGGTGCCGACGTCGTCGACTGGCCGTTCTCCTACGAGGAGCTCGCGCCCTGGTACGACGCAGCCGAGACGCTGCTCGGGGCGGCGGGAGACCTCGACGCGTTGCCGTCCCTCGTGCGCGATCACGCTCCACGCACCCGCGCGTTCCCGCAGCCACCCGGTGTGCAGATGCGATCGTCGCTGCTGCTCGCGGACGGGGCCAGGCGGCTGGGCCTGCACCCGTACCCGTTCATGGAGGCGGTCAACTCCACGTCCTACGACGGGCGCCCGCCGTGCATCCATTGCGGTCACTGCTCGATGTTCGGCTGCCCGATCCACGACCGTGGCAGCGCGTTGATCCCCCTCCGTCACGCCCTGCGCACCGGGCGGGCGACGTTGCTCGCGGACACGATCGCGACCCGGGTCGTCCACGACGGGCGGCGCGCCACGGGCGTGGCCGTGTCCGGGGTCGAGGGCGAGACGACCCTGCCCGCCGACCTCGTCGTGCTCGCGGCGGGGGCGGTGGACACGTGCCGTCTCGCGCTCCTCTCCGGCCTCCCCGACGGCAGCGGGCTGCTCGGCCGCTGCCTCATGTTCCACTGGGTCACGTACGGGTACGGGATCTGGCTCTCGGAGCGGCTGCACGGGAACCGGGGTCGGAACGTGACCCAGGCGATCGACGACTTCGCCGACCCCGACTTCGAGGGCGCGCGCCGCGCGGCGCGGGCAGCCGGCCTGCCGTACCTCCGTGGCGGCGTGGTGGAGATGGGAGGCACGCCGATGGTGATCGAGGAGGCGCTGCAGTACGTCGACCTGCTCGAGCAGTTCCATCCGGAGCGGCCGTTCGGGCGGCGCTTCAAGCAGCTCATGCGCTTCTCGCCGCTGCGTGATCGGCTGGCCGGGGCGCAGATGATCGCGGAGGACCTGGCCCAGCGGACGAACACGGTCGACCTCGACCCGCGGGTGAAGGACCGTCTCGGCCTCCCCGCAGCCCGTATCACGTACAAGCCGCATCGTCACGAGCTCGCCGCGCAGGACTTCTACGTCCCGTGGCTCGACCGGCTCGCCCGCGCCGCGGGCGCCGACGTCACGGGCGCGCTGGGCACGGTCGGCACCGAGGATCGGCCGTCGCTGACGGGGGAGATCACGCCCACCGGCTCGCACCTGATGGGTGGCATGCGCTCGGGCGTCGACGAGCGGACGTCGGTGACCGACCCGCACGGACGGCTCTGGAGCCTCGAGAACGTGGCCGTGGCCGACGCCGCCGTCTTCCCGACGAGCGGCGCGCACAACCCGACGCTGACGATCGTCGCCACCGCGTGGCGGAACGCGCGGGCGTGGGCCGGCGTGGACGGCGTGCCGGAGATCGCAGCGGCGGGTGCGGCGCCGATCGAGCTCGCCGCCTCCGCGTCGGTGGGGACGGCGGCGAAGGTCGCCGGCATCGCGGGCATCGCGGCGGCGGGCGCGATCGTGGCCCGCGAGGCGACGCGACACGCCACGGGTCGCTGACCCCGGCCGGGGACGGTCCCCGCGGGCACCGTCCCTCTCGGGGCTGCATCAGCGGAGCGAGGCCGCGAGCGCGTGCACGACGTCCTCCTGCAGCCAGCTCAGCCAGTGGTACAGCGCGAGCCGTGGCGCCTCGGGGTCGTCGGGGTCGATCGGCGCGAGCGACGTCTCCTCCGTGACCTCGAGCTGCGTGCCGAGCACGAGCCGCAGCGTCTCCAGCGCGTCGAGCCAGCTGCCGAGCTCGTCCGGGGCCAGCCTGTCGGCGTGGGCGGTCCGCTCGAGCGCCTGCAGGGCCGCACGCCGCCCGTCGAGCAGACCGGCGCCGACGAGCAGGCGGTACTCCTCCTCCGCTGCCTCGTCGTCCGGGTGGGCCGGTGGGAAGAGGCGCCGCAGGCTCGGGTCGCCCGACTCGAGGGCCGCCTCGACCTGCAACGGGAGCGACGCGAGCAAGAGGCGCTCCTCCGGGCCGAGCTCGACGCGGATCGACCCGTCGTGCGCGCGGCTGATCCCCCTGCGCGTCACGTCAGTCCTGACGCAGCGTCGCCCACAGCCCGTGGTGGTGCAGCCGCGAGACGTCGAGCTCGGCCTTCTCGCGCGTTCCGGAGGAGACGACGGCCTTGCCCTCCTCGTGCACTTGGAGCATGAGCTTCGTCGCGTGCGCCTCCGAGTAGCCGAAGAGCTTGCGGAAGACGAGCGCGACGTAGCTCATCAGGTTGATCGGGTCGTTCCACACGATCACGACCCAGGGCCGGTCGAGGTCGCGCGCGTCGTCCTGAACGGGCTCGACGACCTCGATCGGAGCTTCGACGACCTGGGTCATCACGCATCCTCCTCCGTGCACGGCGAGCGACGGCCGTGTCGGGGCTCAGTCGCCTCCCGGCGGCTCGGGGCCGGGTGCCGTCCAGCGCGGGTCGGGCTCGGCGGGCGGCAGCTCGCTGCGGCCGAACGCCCCGCCCGCGTCCACCGACAGGAGGCGGCGCTCGGTGCCCTTGCGCACGACGGCCTCGGTCGACGACTGCGACTCGATCACCCACCCCTCGGCCAGCCAGCCCGAGAGCGCTGCGAGCAGCGTCTGGCTGCGCTCGGCCGGCAGTCGCTCGCCCGTCCGCTGCCGGTTGCGCTTCGACGCCCGGCCGAGCGCGAACGTGGCGATCAGCACGGCCGTCGCTCCGGCGGCGACCAGCGCCC
>JAOUEK010000008.1 GCA_029858755.1 Thermoleophilia bacterium | reverse complement strand
GAGGCGGGACGCGACGAGGTCGAGCGCCTCCTCCCAGGTCACGCGCTCGAACCGACCCCCGCCCTTCGGGCCGATGCGACGCAGCGGGTGGAGCAGGCGATCGGGGCTGTAGACGCGGTCGAGGAAGCGGTTCACCTTGGCGCACAGCCCGCCGCGCGTCAGCGGGTGCTCCTTGACGCCGCGCAGGCCGACGGCGCGGCCGGCGTCGACCGTGACCTCCCAGGCGCACGTGTCGGGGCAATCGTGCGGGCAGGCGCCGCGGACGACGGCCAACGGCCGCGTGGGGGCGCGCGCCGAGTCGGCCATGACGCGCAGTGTCCGACGGCGGGCGCCGCCGGTCAAGCAGGCGGCCGGTCGACGAGCACGACGACGAGCCTGCGCGGCCCGTGGACGCCCTCCACGCGCGTCAGCTCGATGTCGGATGTCGCGGACGGGCCGGAGACGAGCACGATCGGGCGGCCCGCGCGGGCGCTCGCCTCCAGTCGGGCGAGCAGCTCGGGCACCGTCTCGACCACGTCGTCGCGGCGCACGACGCAGACGTGGAGGTCGGGCACGAGCGTCAGGGCGCGGCGACCCTGGCCCGGCCCACCGTCGAGCGCGATCGTGCCCGTCTCCGCGCAGGCGGCCGCGCAGGTGGTGAGCGCGCCGTCGAGCGCGTCGAGCTGCCGCGGCGTCAGCCGGTCGTCGGCGACGACCTCGACCCCGACCGGCAGCAGCGCCTCGTCGAGGTCCGGGGAGACGCCGATCCTGCGGGCGCCGCGCTCGGCGAGGACCGCGGCGATCGTCTCCCCCGGCGCCGCCGACTCGAGCACGACGCCGCCGTAGTCCTCGACACGCCTGCGAAAGAGCGCCACGCGGCCATCGCGATCGAGCTCGCCGGCGACGCGATACGCACGCGGCACCGGTTGCGCCGTCGCCCCGGCGAGCGCGACGTTGATCCGGCGAAGGATCTCTTCACGCGCGGTCACGGTCAGCCCACCACTCGCGGAACGTCTGCGGCGGCACCGCGGGCAGCTCGCGTGAGGAGCCCCAGCCCGCGAGCGGGCCCACGAACCACCGCACGCGCCCCTCGCGCACGGCGGGCCGCTGCAGCCTGCGCGCCAGTCGCTGCGCCCGCTCGTAGCGCTCGCGGGATGCGAAGACGCGCCCGAGCAGCCGGAGCGACGCGCCCTCCAGCCCCTGGCGCTCGCTGCGCACGACGCGGCCACGCTCGTGGACGAGCAGCCCCGGGATGTCGATGCGCACCGGGCAGACGTCGGCGCAGGCGCCGCAGAGGGACGACGCGAAGGGGAGCGACCCCGGCTGCCCCCGGGGGCCGGCGAGCTGCGGCTCGAGGATCGCCCCGATCGGGCCTGCATAGACGGTGTGGTACGCGTGCCCACCGGTCTGCCGGTAGACGGGGCAGGCGTTGATGCAGGCCGAGCAGCGGATGCAGCGGAGCACCGGCCGCGCGACCGGGTCGGCGAGCGCACGCGTCCGTCCGGCGTCGAGCAGCACGAGGTGGAAGGCGCGCGGCCCGTCGCCCTCGCGCACGCCGGTCCACAGGGAGGTGTAGGGGTTCATCCGCTCACCGGTCGCCGAGCGCGGCAGGAGCTGCAGCAGCACCTCCAGGTCGCGCCACTCGGCGACGACCTTCTCGATCCCCATCACCGTGATCAGCGTGTCGGCGAGCGTCGTGCACATGCGGCCGTTGCCCTCGGACTCGACGACGCACACCGTGCCGGTCTCGGCCACCGCAGCGTTCGCTCCAGAGATCGCGACCTTCGCCCTCAGGAACGCCGCGCGCAGGTGGGCACGCGCCGCCTCGGCCAGCTCGCGAGGCTCGTCCGTGAGCTCCTCCAGCCCGAGGCGCTCGCGGAACAGGTCGCGGATCTCCGTGCGGTTCTTGTGGATCGCGGGCACCAGCAGGTGCGAGGGACGCTCGTCGGCGAGCTGGCACACGAGCTCCGCGAGGTCGGTCTCGAGCGGACGCAGCCCTGCCCGCTCCAGCGCCGCGTTGAGCCCGATCTCGTCGGTGGTCAGCGACTTCACCTTGAGCACCTCGCGGGCGCCCGCCGCGCGGGCGACCCGCACCACGATCTCGTTCGCCTCTTCGGCGTCGCGCGCCCAGTGGACGACGCCACCGGAGCGCGTGACCCGGTCCTCGAGCAGCGGCAGCAGGTCGCGGAGCCGGCTGAGCGAGCGGTCGCGAAGCGCCGCCCCGGCGTCGCGCAACGCCTCCCAGTCGTCGAGCTCCGCGGCCACGGCGACGCGACGCGCGCGGATCGTGTCCTGGGCGAGCCGCACGTTCGTCCGCGTCTGCTCGTCCGTCACGGCCGCCTCGGCCGCGCTCGGGAAGGCGACCGGCCGTGCCGATCTCGCGGCGAGCTCTCTCACCCTGCGAGCACCTCGGCCAGGTGGACGGCACGCACGGGCGAGCCGCGGCGCTCGAGACCTCCCCCGATATGGAGCAAGCACGAGGCGTCGCAGGCGCATACCGCGTCGGCCCCGCTGGACGCGATCGCGTCGAGCTTGGCGGCGAGCATCGCGCTCGAGACCGCCGCGTTCTTCACGGAGAACATCCCGCCGAACCCGCAGCACTCTGTTGCCTCGGGCAGCTCCGCGAGCTCCACCCCCGGCACGGCTCGCAGCAGCCGCTCCGGCGCGTCGCCGACCCGCAGCAGCCGCAGCGAGTGGCAGGTCGGGTGGTACGTGAGCCGCCCGGCGTACGTCGAGCCCACGTCCTCCACGCCGAGCCGCTCCACGAGCAACTGGGAGAGCTCGAAGGTGCGAGCCGCGACGTGGGCGACCCGCGGCACGAGCGTCGGGACGTGCTCCCTGACGTGCCCCGCGCACGATCCGGACGGGGTGACGATCACCTCGGCGTCGGCGAAGACCTCCCCGAAGCGCGCGGCGAGCGCGGTCGCCTCGTCTGCATAGCCCGCGTTCCAGTGCAGCTGCCCGCAACAGGTCTGCTCGCGCGGGAAGTCGACGCCGAGCCCGAGGCGCTCGAGCACGGTCACGGCTGCGCGGCCCACGCCCGGGGCCAGCGTGTCCGCGAGGCAGGTGACGAAGAGCGCGACGCGCATCGGCGGCTCGGAGAAAGGGTCCTCGATTCTCCGAGCCTACCGCCGGTGCCGCCACGACGGCGACGCCGCACGACTACGATCGGCGCCCGTGGTCGACGCCCCGCTCCCCGTCCCCGGAGCCGACCGGCGCGATCGGCAGACGAGGCTCGGGTACGCGATGGTCGCTGCCTCCGCCGGCCTGTTCGCCGTCAACGGCTCCGTCTCCAAGCTCGCGCTCGGCGGCAGCGGGATGGGGACGCTGCGGTGGACGGAGCTCCGCTCCACGGGCGCTTTCCTGGGGCTGCTCGCCGGGATCGCGTTGGTCGCTCCGCACCGCCTCCGCGTCGGCCGGAGCGAGGCGCGCTCGCTCGCCGTCTACGGTGTCGTCGGCTTCGCGTTCGTCCAGTGGCTGTACTTCGTCGCCATCTATCGGCTGCCCATCGGGATCGGCCTCCTCCTCGAGTTCACCGCGCCCGTGCTGGTCGCGCTCTGGGCACGCTTCGTGTGGCGCGAGCAGGTGCGCGATCGAGTGTGGGCCGCGCTCGTCCTCGTCCTGCTCGGCCTCGTGCTCGTCGCCGAAGCGTGGTCGGGCGTGACCCTCGACGAGCTCGGCGTCGCGGCAGGGCTCGCCGCCGCGGTCGCCCTGGCGATCTTCTACCTCGCCGGCGAGCGGCTGGTCACGCACCGCGACCCGACGTCGCTCGTGTGCCTCGCGATCGGCGCGGCCGCAGCCTTCTGGGCGATCGTGCAGCCCTGGTGGAGCTTCCCCTTCGCCTCGCTCGGCGAGCCCGTGACCTTGCACGGCGGCCTCACGGCGCCGGTGTGGGCGCTCGCCTCCTGGACGATCGTGCTCGGCACGATCGCGCCCTTCGTGCTCGCGATCGGCGCCCTGCGGCACCTGCGGGCGACCACGGTGACGATCGTGGCCACGCTCGAGCCGGTGCTGGCCGCCTTCGTTGCCTGGGTCTGGCTCGGGGAGGCCCTCGCAACCGTGCAGGTCGTGGGCGGCGCCGTCGTCCTCGCCGGCATCCTCCTCGCAGAGGCCGCCCGCTAGCGGGGAGCCTGCAGGGCTCGAGTACCCTGTGCCCATGGTCGAGCGCGTCCTCCTCGCCTCGCCGCGCGGCTACTGCGCCGGCGTCGAGCGCGCCGTGGAGACGGTCGAGCAGGCGCTCGACCACTACGGCGCCCCGGTCTACGTCCGCAAGCAGATCGTCCACAACATCCATGTGGTGCGCGACCTCGAGGCGCGCGGCGCGATCTTCGTCGAGGAGGAGACCGAGGTGCCCGACGGGGCCACCGTCGTCTACTCGGCGCACGGCGTCGCACCGTCGGTGCACGCGAACTCCGAGCGGCTCGGCCACAACGTGATCGACGCGACGTGCCCGCTGGTCACGAAGGTGCATGTCCAGGCGCGACGCTTCGCCGCTGCCGGTTACACCGTGGTCCTGATCGGGCACGAAGGGCACGAGGAGGTCGTGGGCACGATGGGCGAGGCGCCCGACGCGACCGTGCTCGTCCAGGACGTCGGCGAGGCGGAGGCGCTCGAGCTGCCCTCCGACGCCTCGGTCGCGTACATCACGCAGACGACGCTGTCGGTCGACGAGACCGCCGAGATCATCGGCGTCCTCCGCCGCCGCTTCCCCGCGATCGTGGGGCCGAAGCGCGAGGACATCTGCTACGCCACCTCGAACCGGCAATGGGCGGTGAAGGAGATGCTGCCCGAGATCGACCTGTTGCTCGTGATCGGCTCGCGCAACTCCTCCAACTCGAACCGGCTCGTGGACGTGGCGCGCGCGCTCGGCGTGCCCGCGCACCTGATCGACGACGACACGGAGATCGAAGAGCGCTGGCTCGAAGGCGTGCGGACGGTCGGCGTGACCTCCGGCGCCTCGGCGCCCGAGCGCCTCGTCAACCGCGTATGCGACTGGTTCCGGGAGCGCGGCGTGGCACGGATCGAGGCGTTCCGGATGATCGACGAGGACGTCACCTTCCGGCTGCCCGTCGAGCTCCGCCGCGAGCTCGCCCTCGCCGAGGCACGTCCCTGAGCCGGAGGCGCGCGTGCGCCTGACGGTCATCGTCCCCGCCACCGACGAGCCGGCCACGTTGCCCCGCTGCCTCGCCGCGATCGACGTCGCGCAGGCGCCGCCGGAGGAGGTGATCGTCGTCCGCGAGCCGGTCGGCGCGGGCCCCGCCGAGGCTCGCAACGCCGGCGCGTCGACGGCGACGGGTGACGTGCTCGCGTTCGTGGACTCGGACGTGCTGGTGCACGCCGATGCCTTCGACCGCATCCGGCGCGCCCTCGCCGACGAGCGGCTGGTGGCGGTCTTTGGCTCGTACGACGACCACGTTGCCACCCGTGGCGCGGTGTCGGCCTTCCGCAATCTCCTCCACCACACGGTGCACCAGCGATCTGCCGGGCCGGCGGCGTCGTTCTGGGCGGGCCTCGGAGCGGTCCGCGCGAGCGCGTTTGCGACCGTCGGCGGCTTCGACGCACGGCGCTACCCGGCGCCGTCCATCGAGGACATCGAGCTGGGCGGCCGGCTCACGGCGCACGGGGGGATCGTTCTCGACCCCGACCTCCAGGGGACGCACCTCAAGGAGTGGACGCTTGGGTCGATGGTGCGCACCGACTTCTCCCGGCGCGGCGTGCCGTGGGTGCAACTGATGCGAGAGCGTCGTGAGATCCCCGCCACGCTGAACCTCGGCGCGCGCGAGCGCGCGAGCGCCGTCGCCGCCGTCGTCGCCGCCGGCGGCGTGGCCGCCCGCCGGCCGGGGCTCGTCGTCGCCTCGCTGGCGGTCGGCATGGCGCTCAACGCCGACCTGCACGCCACTCTCTGGCGCAGACTCGGCCCCCGTGGGGTCGCGCTCGGCGTCCCGCTGCACGCACTCCACCAGCTCGTGGCGGCGGCCGCCGTCCCCGTTGGGCTCACCGCTACCGGGATCCGGGCGACCCCTCGCGCACCCGCCCGATCGGCTAGGCGGGCGCCCTGACGTCCGGCTCGGCGACGAGCGCGAACGTCGGCCCCTCCTCGAGGTAGATCTCGTCGGCGTTCACGCTCCAGACGTCGTGGCCCGCGTCATCGAGGAGGTTGAGGGTCCCGAGGATCGCGGTCCACATCGAGTGATCCTGGTTGTTGTACCGGTGCAGGCCGTTGCGGCCGACGGTCTGCAGCCCTCCGATCGTCGCGAGATGGTCACGGATCGTCGCCACCGCATCCTCGTAGTCGCCGACGTACATCGGGTATGCGGACGGAACCCGAATCGCGATGCCGTCCACGACACGGCTCGGGTCGATGAGGCCGATCGACGCGAGCTCGGCCTGCGCGAGCCCGACGAGGTCGGAGTCCGACAACGACCAGAGGTCGTCGCCTCGGAAGGAGAAGTACTCGACACCGAGGCACGAGAACCCGGGCCGGGTCATACCGGCGCTCCAGGCGCCGAAGTTCTGCACGCGTCCCGCCCGAATGCCGGGGTCGTGAAGGTACACCCAGTTGTCGCTAAACGGCTCGGGCTCGCTCGAGACGAGGCCGACCACGATCAGATCGCGATAGCGAAGCCGCCTTGCCGCCTCGACGACGTCGGAAGGCGGAGGCGGGTCGAGCGAGGAGACGAGATCGGCGAGTGAGATACTCGACACGATCCCGTCGACCGGGTAGTCGACGAGGCCGTGCGGGCCGTCAGCCGTGACCGACGTCACGCGGCGGCCGTCGTGGACGATCCGCGTCGCGCGGGCCCCGAGCACGATCTCGACCCCACCTGCTCGCGCCTCGGCCGCGAACGCCTCCCACATCTGCCCCGGGCCGAGGATCGGGTAGTGGAACTGCTCGATGAGACTGACCACGTGGTTGCGTCGGATGCGCAGCGTGGAGGTGAGCGCGTTCCAGTAGGAGAGGTTTCGAATGCGCTGCGCGGCCCACTCGGACCGGATCTCGGAGCCGGGGACACCCCACACCTTCTCCGTGTAGTCGCGGAAGAAGGCGTTGTAGAGGCGCTTGCCGAAACGAGCCGACACCCAGTCCTCGAAGGTCACCGGGCGGCCGTTCCGCCGCACGAGGGCACGGAGGTAGGAAGCCGTGCAACGGAGGGTCTCCGCCAGCCCGAGCCGTCGGACGACGTCCTCGGCCCGCAGCGGGTAGGCGAAGTACTCGCCCCGGTAATAGATCCGCGACAGCCGGGGCCTCACGACGAAGTCGTCACCGAGCGCACGCTCCCAGAGCCGCTGGACAGCCGGGATCTTGGTGTAGAAGCGGTGACCGCCGAGGTCGAAGCGGAACCCGTGGTGCTCGACCGTCTTCGCGATGCCGCCCACCTGTCCGCCGGCCTCGAGCACGACCGCCGGGATCTTCCGTCGTCCGAGCAGCATGGCAGACGTCAGCCCCGCGGGGCCGGCCCCGAGCACGGCGATCGAGGGAACCGGACCCATGCGAGACGACCTTACCCGCGCTCGCGACCCCGGCCGCGAGCGTGTGGACGTGCCGCCGCCTCTGCGAGGAACCCGACGACGTGGGCGGCCTGACCAGCGGCGACGACGGCGCTCGCCGGGAGCCCGCGGAGGCCCTGCGCCCTCACCGGTCGAGAGAGCAGCGCGGCCAGCAGCCCGAGGCGGCCCCGCCCCGGCCTCCGCATTGCTCGCGCCCGGCGGGCCCGCACGAGCGCGAGAGCACCGCGACCGTACCTGATGTTCTGCGAGAGGTAGCGCCGGGCGTCGCGCGGGTGCCGGTGGAGAACCGTCACCTCGGGGTCGAAGGAAACGGCGTACCCGGCCGCGACGAGGCGCTCGGCCAGGTCGCGGTCTTCGCCGGCAGCCAACCGAAACCGCTCGTCGAACCCTCCGATCGAGAGGAACGCCTCGCGCCGTACGAGGAGGTTGTTGGCGGTCACGAACGTCGCCGAGCCCGGCGGTTCGTTCACCGCGTCCGCCATGACGTCGAGGAGCGCCTGCGACGCCGTCGCGAAGAGGCCGGGCTCGAGGCTCGCTGTTCGGCCGCCCACAGCCGCGGCCCCGCCGGCGACACCGCCCACGAGTCGCTCCAGCCAATCGGGCCGCGGCTCGCAGTCGTCGTCGATGAACGCGATCAACTCGGTCGACGCCGCGCGGGCGCCGACGTTCCGCGCCGCGGCCGGCCCCAGCTCGCCGGTGCGCAGGATCGTGATCTCCAGGTGGTCGTGGTGCCCTGGCTTCGCGGGCTCCCCGGAGCCGTCGTCGACGACGACGACCGGGATCGTCCACGAGCCCCGAACCGCGCTCAGCGCCCCGAGGCAGGAGCGGAGCGACGCGGGCCGGTCGCACGTGGGCAGCACGACGGTGACCGGTGACGCGACGAGCGGCAGTGGCCGAGGCCGACCGCTACCCGGATCGGCTGCCTCCGCCTGCTCTCTCCGACTCCCGGGCACGCCCATGCATAGCATCGCGGACCGTGACCGGCACCGTGTCGACGTGAACGGCCGACTCGACGTCCTGCTCGCGCTGACGGCGTCCGATCTTCGCGCACGCTACGGGCGTGGTCGCCTCAGATTCGCCAAATGGCTGCTCGACCCGTTCGCAGCTCTGGGCGTCTACCTGGTGCTCGTGGCTGCGGTGCTCGACCGCCCAGGCCGTGCCACGGCCCTGTCGATCGCATGCGCCGTCGTGCCCTTCCAGCTCGTGATCATGGCCGTCACGAGCTCGATGAACGCCGTGCGGCTGCGCCGCGCGATCGTCCTCAACATGCGCTTCGATCGCGAGCTGCTCCCGCTCTCGACCGTGCTCACGGAGACGGTGGCGTTCATCGCCGCGCTCGGTCTCCTCGGTGCCGTGATGGCGGGGTCGCGAGTCACGCCGACGGTGCACGTCCTCTGGTTGCTCGTCTTCGTGCCGCTCACGGTGCTCCTGGCCTTCGGCATGTCCGTTCCTGCAACGCTCTTCGGCGTCTGGTATCGGGATCTCACGGTCTTCGCAGTGAGCTTCGTGCGCACCCTGTTCTTCGTCGCGCCTGGGCTTGTCGCACTCGACGGCGTCCCCGAGCCGGCAGCGACGCTCCTGAAGGCCAACCCGCTGAGCGGGCTCTTCGAAGGCTATCGGGACGCGCTCCTGTACGGGCGCGCCCCCGACCCGTGGCAGATCCTCGTCCCACTCGCCTTCAGCGTGGCGTTTCTCGGGCTGTTCGTCCCCGTCTATCGCGGCGAGGAAGCACACCTCGCCAAGGTCGTCGAGTGATGCCCAGCGTCACTTGCGAGAGCCTCGGCGTCCGCTTCCAGTTCGACAGGGAGCAGCGTCCCGTGACACCCGTCCTGGCGCGCCTCCGCCGCGGCGTCACCGAATCGTGGGGGCTGCGTGGGATCTCAGTCACGATCGGCCCCGGTGAGGCGGTCGCTCTGATCGGCCCGAGTGGGGCCGGGAAGTCGACCCTGCTCCGCGCGATAGCAGGTGTGCTTCCGCCGGACGACGGCACCGTCGTCACCTCCGGGCGCATCGGGGCGCTCCTCGCCACCGATGCCGGGCTGACGGGTGTCCTCACCGGTCGCGAGAACGCCACCCTGATCGCTGCGCTCGCCGGGCTGCCGCGGCGAAGGATGGAGGCACTGCTGTCGTCCGTGGCCAGCGCGAGCGGGCTCGGGCCGAGCTTCGACCGGCCGGTGATGAGCTACTCGGAGGGCATGCGAGCCCGGGTTGGCTTCGCAGTGGTGATCGAGGCCGCTCCCGACGTGTTGCTGCTCGACGAGGTTCACGAGGCTCTCGACCACGAGTACCGAGAGGTGGTCGAGCGAGCTGCGAGCGCCATTGTCGCTCGTGGGGGCATCGTGATCGCGGCCGGCCACGACCATCCTCTGCTCGAGCGGATCGCGGAGCGCGGGATCCTCCTCGAGTGCGGGACGCTCGTCGCGGACGGCCCGTTCACCGACGTGCAGGCCCGCTACCTCGCCACGTGAGCACCGGCAGAACGCTGCATCGGGCTCGCAGCCAAGCGGCCCGGCCGTCAGGCCAGCAGCGGTGCGCCGCGGTGCCCGAGCCCGAACCGTGCGAGCGCGGTCGCGGCGAGATCCGTCACCTCGCGCTCGCCGTCCCGGATGCCGAGCGCCGCACGACCCGGGACGATCAGGGCCCACCCGTCCGAGCGATGGTTGCCGGACCGGCCGCTCCCCCACCCCGACCTCCGCACCAGCCCGAAGTCCGGCGAGACCAGCCGTTCGTCGTGGCGCGTCGGCTCGTGGCTCCACCGCACCACGAGGTCCGGGAGCGCGTCGACCGCGGGCCCCGCAGGGACGACGTCCGCGGTGGCGTCGACCGCCTCGACCGCCGGGGCGCCGCTCCGGAGCTCGAACGTCACGAGCCCGGCCCGGATCTCCTCGACGAGCGCGGGGACGTCGGCAGGGTCGACGATGCCGTCACGCTCGCGACCGCGGACGTTGAGCCGCACGAAGCCGGTCGTGTCCGACGGCACCGCGAACGCGCGCGTCGTCGTCCAGTCCACGCCACGGAGCTCGAGGCGGGCGGCCAGGTCGATCGCGACCCTGTCCGGCAGCCGATCGGCGACCGCGGCGCGGAGCGACGCGGGCACCAGCGACCGTGTCCGCCAACCACTCGCGGAGGTCGTGCTGGCCGTGCGTCGGCCGAGCACGAGGTCGAGCAGCGGAGCGAGCATGTCCGTCCTGCTCGTGTCCGGCCCCATGTCGAGGCCCGAGAAGACGATCACGTCGGCGTCCGCCGGCAGCGCGTCGAGGATTCGGCCCAGAGCGCGATCGGCCTCGACGTAGACCGTGCGCAGCGACGCCTGCAGCTCATCGGCGACGCGCGCTTCGAGCTCCGGAGCGACGACGGATGGATCGAGGAACTGATGACCGGCCAGGTGCACTGCAGACAAGCAGCAGACGAGCACGTCGGGGGCGCCGTCGCGCACCACGTCCACCACGAGGTCGGCGAGGCGGGCGGGGGCAGCCGTCAGCACTGCCGCAAGGCGTCGTAGCCTCCGCTCGCTCGGCCGCCCGAAGACCTCCTCCGCACGCGGGGCCCGCTGCCCAAGCCGCCTCCAGCGATCGACGGCGCTTTCGGGAACGACGCACGGCCGGAGCACGACGCGGTTGCGGAACTGCCAGCCGCGCACGAAGACCCCGTCGATGGCCGCGGGTCGCCACGACTCGTACGCGTCCACCACGGCGCAGGTGACACCGGCGCCCGCGAGCCGCTCCCACATCGCGGTCGGGGCCGGGACATCCCCGAAGGTCAGCACCCGCTGCTCGGACGCCGACCACATGAAGGGGTAGTGGAGGCCGTGCTCCGAGACCGACGCGCCGGACCACGCGGACGGATAGGTGGCCGCCGCGAAGTGCCCTGCGTTACCGACGAGCCTCACTTCCGTGCCCGAGCGCCGGAGCTCTGCGAGCCTCGGGAGCCGCCCTTCGGCGACGAGCTCGTCGACGAACGGACGGCAGGCGGCGTCGAAGGCGATCAGGGCGAGGATGGGGCCACCGCCCCGGGCACGACCTCGACCCGTCGGCCGCCGTCGGCGGCCGACGCCTCCGCAGCGGCGAGCGCACCGAGGAGCGCGACACCGTCTTCCGCAGTGGCGAGACGCTCGTCCGGCGCGTCGCCGCGCAGCGCGACGCACACTGCGCGCAGCTGCTCCGCGAGCGTCGCCACGAGCGGGCTCGGGCCGCCGCGGCGCGCGCGAAGGGCCGCTCGCCTCAGGCGCCCCCCGCGCACCAGGCGTACGCCGCGACCCTCGGCATCCTCGACCACGATCGACTCCTGCCACGGACGCCTGTGCGACAGCGCTAACCGCGCGACGCCGGAGTCGAGCTCGAGCTCGAAGCTCGCCTCCGACTCCGTGACTCGGGCGCCCCGGACTGCGGCGGGGCCGGTGCGCGTGAGCCAGCCGGCGAGGTCGACGACGTGTGGGCCGAGATCGAGCAGCACGGGCGGAGGCGGGGTCACCGGCCTCCACGAGGCGGGGCGGACGGACATCGCGAGGCGCAGCTCGAGCGGCGGCACGAACGCGTCGATCGTCTCGCGGAGGCGTGCCACCGAAGGGTCGAACCGCCGGTCGAGCCCGATCCAGGGCCTGGGCGTCAGCGCGTTCAGCGCCAGGGCCTCCGTCACCGTGGCGGCGGGAGGCTTCTCCACGAGCGTCGCGACTCCGGCATCGGCCGCGGCCCCGGCGTCGAGGACGTGACGGCCCGGCGGCGTCGCCACCACGACCAGGTCGAGCTCGACTCCGTGGACCAGCGCGCCGGTGCCCGCGAAGCCGGGCACGTCCGGTGCGAGCGTCGTGCAGCGCGAGACCAGCCTGTCGGCGACACCCGCGAGCTCGACGACGCCGTGGAGCGAGCGGATCGCAGGAAGGTAGCCGACCTCTGCGAGGCGGCCGAGGCCCACGACCCCCAGGCGCAGCGGGGTCACGTCGTCGCCAGCACCGGCACGTCGTCGCCGTCCGCGTCGAGCGACACCGCGAGCGTCTCGGCCTTGATCCACTCCGCGTGCTCGAGCAAGTCGGCGTCCGTCGAGGGGATCGTCAGCCGGATGCGGTCGGTCAGCTCGAGCCCGGCCTCCTTGCGCATGGTGTTCACACGGTGGATCAGCTCGTACACACGCCCCTCGCGCAGCAGCCGGTCGTCGAGGTGCAGGTCGAGGGCGACGGTGACGCCGGCGTCGCCGGCCACCGCCCACCCCTTGCGGCCGCTCCGCTCCACGAGCACGTCGCCGGGGCCGAGCTCGTGCCCGGCGGCGAGAACGCCCCCGTCCGGGAGCTGCTCGAAGGCGCCGTCCTGCAGGGCGGCCCGCACCGCGGCGAGCGCGGCGCCCAGCCGCGGGCCGAGCACGGGCAAGTTCGGCTTCACGAGGAGCTCCGCCTCGACGGGGGCGAACGTCACCTCCCGGACGCGCAGCTCGTCGCCGATCTCCGCGGCATGCGCCTCCGCTCGGGGCGCACCCTCGACGACGAGCCGCCGCAGCGGCTGCCGCAGCTTCATCCCGGAGGTCTGCCGAGCCTGGCGCGCCAGCTCCACCACGCGGCGCACGTCGCCGACCTCGTCGAGCAGCTCGCGGTTCGCCGCGGGCGGCTCGGGCCAGCCGGCGAGATGAACCGAATCCGGAGCCTCCGCGCACGGGCCAGTGAGCACGCGCCAGAGGTGGTCGGCGAGGAACGGCATCACGGGGGCCACCACGCGCAACCCGGTCGTCAGCGCGTGCCACAGCGTGGCGAGCGCGGCCTCGTCGCCGTCCCAGAAGCGCCGCCGCGAGCGGCGGATGTACCAGTTGGAGACGTCCTCGACGAAGCTCTCGAAGGCCCGCATCACGTCGACCGTCAGCCAGCGCTCGTACGCGTCGGTGGCCTCCTGGACGAGCTGCCTCGTCCGCTCCACGAGCCAGCGGTCGAGCGGCTCGACGGCGCCGGCCGGGCCAGCCCCGAGATCGGCCCACGTCGGCTCCCAGCCCTCGACGTTCGCGTAGTCGACGAGGAAGCGCGTCGAGTTCCAGAGCGTCAGCAGCTTGCGCTTGATCTCCTGCGCCGGCCCGTAGCCGAAGAGCAGGTTGCGGTCGGGCGGCTGCGCGCAGTACTGCCAGCGCATGACGTCTGCCCCCATCCGGGAGAACGCGTCCTCGGCGGCGATCAGGTTCCCCCACGAGCCGTGCATCTCGCGCCCGTGCTCGTCCAGCATCTTCTCGTAGCCGAGCACCTTCCGGTACGGCGCCCGGCCGACGAGCGCCACGGACATGAAGAGCTGCGAGTAGAACCACAGCCGGATCTGCTCGCGCATCTCCGAGACCCAGTCGGCCGGGAACCACCGCTCCCAGTACGCGTGGTCGGGGAGATCGGCCGTCGTCAGCCCTCGCGCCGCCCCGGTCGCGTACCCCTGGTCCACCCATGTCTCGTTCTGCCAGCCGAGCGTCGAGAAGGGGACGATGCCGGCGTCGAGCCAGACGTCCCCCACCTCCGTCACCCGCCGCACGGGCTCGTCGCACGCGGTGCAGCGGATCGGCACCTCGTCGATCCAGGGCCGTCGGAGCTCCTCGAGCTGCTCCAAGCCGGAGACGGCTCGCTGCTCGAGCTCGCTGCGGGAGCCGATCACGTTCACCTGCCCGCACTGGCACGGGTAGATGGGGAGCGGCAGCCCGTAGTAGCGCCTGCGGGAGATGTTCCAGTCGCCGAGGTTGCGCAGCCAGTCGTCCATGCGCTTCCCCATGTACTCCGGCGTCCACTCGACCGCTGCGTTCGCCGACAGTAGCTGGGGGCGCACCTCCTCCACGCCGATGAACCAGTCGTCGGCGAGTCGGAAGATCAGCGGCGTGTGACAGCGCCAGCAGAACGGGTAGCTGTGCTCGTAGGTCGTGGCCTCCACGAGCAGGCCGCGCTCGTCGAGGTTGCCGACGATCTGATCCGCGGCCTCGACCGTGGACAGGCCGTGCAGCCAGCCGTAGGTCTCGTAGAAGCGCCCCGCCTCGTCGACGGGTTGGAGCACCGCGAGGTCGTGCTCACGCGACAGCTCGAAGTCCTCGGAGCCGCATCCCGGGGCGATGTGCACGATCCCCGTCCCCGTGTCGAGCGAGACGTCCTCCCACGTGATCACCCTATGCTCGACCTCCGCGCCGGGCGGCAGCGTGTCGAAGGGTCCCGTGTAGCGCCAGCCAGCGAGCTCGGCGCCGCGCATTCGCTCCACGAACGCCTCGCCGGGATGCAGCGCGACGGCGAGCCAATCGCCGATCGCGGTGCGCCCGTACTCGGCATCGGGGTGGACGGCCGCCGCGACGTTGGCCGGGAGCGTCCACGGCGTGGTCGTCCAGACGACGATTGCCTCGCCGTGCCGGTCGAGGAGCGGGAAGCGCACGCGGAGCGAGGGGTCGACGCGGTCCTCGTAGTGCCCGTGCAGCTCGTGCGTGGAGATCGACGTGCCGCACCGGGGGCACCACTCGGTCGAGCGATGCCCGAGGTAGAGCCACCCGCGCTCGTGGACGATCTGCAGGAAGCGCCAGATGTACTCGATGTTCGTGTCGGAGAACGTGTAGTAGTCCGTGCCCCAGTCCATCCACTGCCCGAGGCGGATCGAGCCCTTGGTCAGCTCCGCGGAGGAGCGGACGACGACCTCCCGGCAGCGACGTGCGAACTCGGCGAGCCCGT
>JAOUEK010000293.1 GCA_029858755.1 Thermoleophilia bacterium | reverse complement strand
CGGTGCGTGTCGAGATGCTCCTGGAGGGCCCGGCGATCGGCGGCGAGGCTCGACGGCCGCCCTGGGAACCGCAACCGGCCCGCCCGGTCGACCCGGGGCCAGTCGCAGACGACGAGGCTCACGCGCTGCCCGAGGATCTCGTCCACGACGACGTACGCGAGCTCTCGGCGCCGCGCGCTGCGGGGGAGAGCCGGCGGGCGCCAGGACCGAGCGCGATCCTCCTCGGCCGGGGGCTCCGCGGGCAGCGTCATGCCGGGCGGAAGACGCGCGCCCCGCCGAGGTCGACGTGCTCGCGCGGCGCGTCCCCGAAGCGCCAGAGATGGCGCTTGCGGCCGCTCGGGGAGATGACCACGGCAATCGTCCCGAGCGGCTCGCCGGCCGAGTCCTGCGCGCTCGTGTAGTGGATCCCCAGGTCGACGTCGGGGCTGCGCGGCTTCCCCGTCGAGGCCCGCGCCTCGAGCGCCTCGCGTACGGAGTCCTGGGCGACGGTGTGCGGGAAGTGGTACTTGCCGCCGCCGCCCGCGCTGGAGACGAGGGCGAGCTCGGGGTGGACGAGCTCGACGAGCTCGAGCGAGACGCCGTGCTTGGAGGCGTGGTGAGGGACCTTGAGCACCTGGGCGCGCAGCGGGTCCGCCCCGAGCGCCATGCGCAGCGCCTTGGCGACGGGCGACTCGCTCGGCCGGAGCTCGGGGAAGTCGTCCATCACCCGCCCCCACGAGAGAGTCTGCGCATCGGCGCCCAGGAGGAGCGCCTGCGTCCGGCGGAGCCGCACGTAGCGGCGCTCCTCGTCGCGCTGCTCGACCCGCGAGGCCGGGAACTCGAGCTTGAGGGCGATCGAGGCGTTGTTGATGTTGACGCCGTAGCTGTCGAAGCGGTTGCGGAGGCCGATCGCCGGGGCGAGGACGACGACCTTGACCTGGCCGACGAAGCGCGTGAAGCCGCTCGTCGGCTGCGAGTGCTGGATGGTCGGGCGCAGCTCCAGCGCCCGCATCGTGCCCATGTACCCGGGCCCCGGGTGGTAGTACCCGGGCTCCCAGTACTCGCGGATCAGGTCACCGAAGCGCTCGAGGAACTCGGTCATGCCGCCCAGGTGGTCCTCGTGCGGATGCGTGCCGACGACGATCGGGAAGAGGTCGGCCCGCTCCGGCAGAATGGGTGTCTCGGCGAGCGCCTCGACGAGCGCCGGCAGCTTGCCGACGGTGGCCACGTCGACGACGAGCGCGGCGCGGGTGCCGTCCCTGTCTGCGGGCAGCAGGATCAGCTGCGTGTCGCCGTCGCCGACGTTGACCAGGAAGTAGACGAGGTCCTCGGGCCGGCAGTCGTCGACGAAGTCGGCGGAGGTGAGCCGCTCGGCCGGTATCGGGTCGGGGGCGGCCATGTCCGGCGCTCAGTCCTCGCCCGCGCCCTCGAGGGCCGTCAGCAGCGCCGCCTCCTCGGGCTCCATCGTCGGTGCGACCGACGCGTAGAAGGCCACCTTCGTCGCCTCGCGCGCCTCGGCGCTGATGTCGTGCACGGGCGCCAGCATCCACGCCGCAGGAGCAACAGGCGCCTCGAGCCTCGCGTGAGCAGCCGCCCCGCCGGCAAGCTTCTCGAGCACACCCGGTCGCACGCTCACGGCGAAGACGTCGCCGATGCGAAGCGGGCGCTCACGAAGCTCTGCGGGCAGGCGATGCTCGCCGAGGAATCCCTGCAGCTCGACACGGTCGGCGGCGACCGTGAGCACGTCGCCGGTCCGGAAGCGGAGCCGTCCCTCGGCGTCGACGCTCGGCCAGGGAGAGACCGCGAGGCCGACGACCGAGCCGAGGATCTCGTCGACGACGACGTACCGGCGGTCGGCGCTCGCGCCGCCCGCCAGGTCGCGAGGGACCCACGCGTCCACCCCGGCCGCCGCCTCGGACCCGTCGCCTGCCGGGGGCAGCCAGCTCACGACACCTGCTCCGGATTGCCGCCCACGAGCTCGGCGAAGCGGGCGGCGGACGGTAGCGGCAGGAGCGGGTGGTCGAGCAGCACGTGGAGGTTCGCCATCGCGAGCACGTAGCCGTGATGGACGAGATCCGCGGCGTCGCGCGCGCCGAGGCGGTTGAGCGTCGTCTTCACCGTTCGCGTGCGCTGGACGCGCTCGTCCCAGGCGGCCTCGCTGTCGCCGAGCGCGTCGAGCATGGCCCGGGCCCGCTGCGCCTGCGCGTCGTCGCCCGCCGCGAAGCTCGTGGGGACGCGAAACGGGCTCTGCGAGATCTGCACGATCGCTCCGCGCAGGTGACCGCCGCTCCGGAACGTGTCGACGAGCCAGCGCCGCCGGGTGCTCGTCGTCGTGTCGTAGAGGATGTCGATGTCGCGCTTCAGCGTCAGCGCCTCGCCGACGATCGGGAGTCGCAGCTTCCCGAGCGGGCGCAGGTCGAGCGGAGCGGAGGAGTTGACGACGACGAGCTCGTCGGGCTCCCGTAGGGCAGGGGCGAGAGCGGCCCAGCGGGCGTTGCGCTCGCCCACGCCCAGGGCCCACTCGTCGGCCATGTTGTCGTACGCGCCGCCGTCGACGAGCGCGAGCCTCCGGACAGTGGTCGCCCGCTCGTCGGCGGGGAGCGCGAACCCGTGGCGCCTGGTCGGAAACCGGCGCGCCGGGAACCCGCCGGGATAGGCGGCGGACGCCTGCACGGCGTCCGCCAGCGAGAGGTCGCCCGGCTTCCCCCACCCGTAGCGGTACGCACAGACGAACCGCCCCGAGAGGTAGACGTGCTCGCCCCAGTGGAGATCCGTGGCGCAGAGGACGTGGTCGACGCCCGCGTGCACGTCGGCGAGCCGCGTCCGCCGTCCGCCCGCGCGGAACAGCGTGGAGGCGAACGCGCGCGCGCAGACCGCGCCCCGCCAGCCGGCGATCCACGCGATGGGGAGCAGCGCGACGAAGAAGACGACGACGCGCAGCGGGAGGGCGAGCGGGAGGAACCAGACCCCCACCGCGGCGGCGGCCCCGGTCGACGCGAGGAGCGCGAGGTAGGCCCATGTCAGGGGCGCCGCCCACAGTGTCCCGCGCTTCGCGATCTGCTGCGCGAGGGGACCCATCGCCTCCCAGAACGCCGATCCCGAGACGCTCGCGTAGTCGACCGACTGTGCGACATAGCCGTTCGTCAGCGACCCGCCCGAGACCGACGCGACCGAGGTCACCTCTCTGCTCTTTCCAGCGTCGGCCAGGTAGAGGAGCACGCCGAGTCCGAAGAGGGCAGCCCGATGACCACCCCCGGAGAGGGCGACTGCGCACCGACTCACACGTTCCTCCTTCGTGTGGCCTGACGGACCCGAAACGCTAGCGGGAAAGGTGGGAGCCGTCACTCCCCCGGATGGGGCGTTTGCCCTCGCCCTCCCGACGCGTCGGGGCCCACCGACGACACTGCGACCCCGGAGCTCCGGCCGCGAGGATTAGCTGCGGCCGAGCTCTCACGCGAGGTCGTGCAGGAACAGGGCGTCCGTCGCCCGCGCGAGCCGTCGGTGCCGAGCGGGAGCCGGTTGCTCGCCGCGGGGCCGAGCGTGTCTGACGCGTCCGCGCGCGACGGGCAAGGCGGGCCCGGCCGCCTACGAGACTGCGGCGGCGGCGAGCGCGGCCTCGACGTGCGCGGCGCAGGCGAGGGCAAGCGCATCGGCACCGGGGAGGCCGACGACCTGGACACCGAGCGGCAGCCCGGAGGGGCCGGCCCCGGCCGGCACCGCGATCGCGGG
>JAOUEK010000292.1 GCA_029858755.1 Thermoleophilia bacterium | reverse complement strand
ATCTCTCGCGCTCGTCACCGACGCGGGCGCAGCGATCGCCGTCGTGGTGGCGCTCGGGGTGCTGGTGGGCGGCGTCTGTGCGATCGCCGCCGTCGTCGCCCTCGTCGGCGCGCGCGGCCGGGGCGTGGCCGCGGCCGGCGCCTATGCCGTGGCGGCCGCGCTCTTCGCGGCGGCGGTCGTGGTCGCGGTCGCCTGACGCACGCCTCTATCCTCTGCGGGCACCGCGTCCCCAGCGAGCAGCCCGTGACCCGCATCCTCACCTCACTCCCCGTCGGCGAACGCATCGGCATCGCCTTCTCCGGCGGGCTCGACACCGTGGTCGCCGTGGCATGGATCCGCGAGCACGGCGGCGTCCCGCACGCGTACACGGCCGACCTCGGCCAATACGACGAGGAGGACGTGGCGGCGATCCCGGCGCGGGCGCTCGCGGCCGGCGCGGAGGAGGCGCACGTCGTCGACTGCCGGCGGCAAATCGTGCACGAGGGCCTGGTCGCCCTGCAGTGCGGTGCGTTCCACGTCTCCAGCGGAGGGAAGACGTACTTCAACACCACGCCGCTCGGGCGGGCGGTGACCGGGACCATGCTGGTCAGCGCGATGCATCGCCACGGGATCGACATCTGGGGCGACGGCTCGACGTACAAGGGCAACGACATCGAGCGGTTCTTCCGCTACGGGCTGCTCGCCAACCACGAGCTCCGCATCTACAAGCCGTGGCTCGACGCGCGCTTCGTCGAGCAGCTCGGCGGCCGGGCGGAGCTCAGCGCGTGGCTCGCCGAGCGCGGCCTGCCGTACCGGGCGAGCGCGGAGCAGGCGTACTCGACCGACGCGAACATCTGGGGCGCCACGCACGAGGCGAAGGAGCTCGAGCACCTCGACCGGTCGCTTGCGATCGTGCAGCCGATCATGGGCGTCCGCTTCTGGGACGCCGACGTCGCGATCGAGCCGGAGGTCGTCGCGGTGCGCTTCGAGGACGGTTGGCCAGTGGCGCTCAACGGCGTCGAGTTCGGCGACCACGCGGCGCTCGTGCTCGAGGCGAACGCGATCGGCGGCCGTCACGGCCTCGGCATGTCCGACCAGATCGAGAACCGCGTGATCGAGGCGAAGAGCCGCGGTGTCTACGAGGCCCCCGGGATGGCGCTGCTCTGGCTCGCCTACGAGCGGCTGGTGAACGCGATCCACAACGAGCCGACGATCGAGAACTACCGCACGATGGGCCGCTCGCTCGGCCGGCTGCTCTACGAGGGGCGCTGGTTCGACCCCCAGGCGCTGATGCTGCGCAACTCGCTGCAGAGCTGGGTGGGGCACGCCGTGGCGGGCGAGGTCACCGTCGAGCTGCGCCGCGGCGACGACTACACGATCCTCGACACGACGAGCGAACGCGCGACGTACGACCCCGACCGGCTCTCCATGGAGCGCGTCGAGGGCGCTGCGTTCGGCCCGCTCGACCGGATCGGTCAGCTGACGATGCGCGAGCTCGACATCGGCGACTCCCGCGCGAAGCTCGCCTTCTACGGGCGCAAGGCGCTGATGCGGATCGACCCGGAGCTCGGCATCCTCGACGCGGGCGACGACGCCCCCTGACACCTTGCCCGCGCGGAGGGGGCCGACTGGATTCGAGCGCGACGCGGAGACAAGGAGGCGAGCATGGCGATCGACGTCGAGATCGACCTCGCATACCTGAAGAGCGAGATCCGCAAGACCTACGCGGACGTCTCGCAGCATCCCGAGAAGGACTTCGTCTTCCCCACGGGGCGGGCCTGGGCCGAGGACCTGGACTACCCGGAGGAGCTGGCACGGGTGCCCGAGAGTGCCGTCGCGTCGTTCGCGGGCGTGGCCAATCCCTTCGCGCTCGGCAGACTGTCGCCGGGTGAGCACGTCCTCGACCTCGGCAGCGGCGCTGGCACCGACTCACTCGTCTGCGCACAGATGGTCGGGCCCGAGGGATGCGTTGTCGGCATCGACATGACTGTGGAGATGCTGGCAACGGCTCGCTACGCGGCCGCGGAGATGGGGCTCGCGCACATCGAGTTCGTCGAAGGCGAGGTCGAGTCCCTGCCGTTCGCAGACGAGACGTTCGACGTCGTGATCTCGAACGGTGTGATCGACCTGATCCCGGACAAGGACGCGGTCTTCTCGGAGGTCTTCCGCGTGCTCCGGCCTGGCGGCCGGATCCAGTTTGCGGACGTCACGATCCAGAGGCCCGTGAGCGAGGAGGGCCGCCGCAACATCGACCTCTGGACCGGGTGAATCGCCGGGGCTCTCCTGGACGGAGAGTACGCAGCGACGCTCGAGCGGCACGGCTTCGAGCGGGTCGAGCACGGCAACCTCGTCGCCACGTACATGCGCTCGGCCTTCGAGGACACCCGGCAGAAGGCGCTCAAGTTCGGCGCCAACGGCGCCACCGTCAAGGCCTTCAAGCCGGCCTGAGCGGTGCCGGCTGTGGGTGGGGGCCGATGTCTCGCGTCGGGGGCCCGACTTCGGTCAGAGCCCGGCTGTCCCTCCTCGGAGGCCCTGCGGCAACGCCTACGGGTAGACCAGAGCCAGCTCGTGGACGAGCACCTGGAGCAGCCGCTCGCGTGCGGCCGCGAAGCGGACGCGCTCAGGGATCGTCGCGATCGAGAGCCCGCTCCTGCGGCCTCTCGATCTGCGGAGCGAGCGCGTCGTGGACGAGGAGCTGGAAGTGCTGGAGCAGGCGCTCGCTGTCGAGGAGAAGGCGTCCCTGGGGCACGAGCCCCGTGGCGAGCCCCTGGTGCACGGACTCGACGAGCGCCGTGTCCTCGGCGCCGACGACCGCCCCGAACTCGGTGATCTCCTGGATCACCTGCTCGGGCGTGCCGGGTGCCCAGAAGCCGTCGACGAAGGTCGCCGTGCGGTGCGGCCCGTCGGGCTGGAAGACGAGCAGGCGGATGTTCGGTGGCCCGGGGAAGACGTTCAGCGACCAGTTGGGCCAGACGAAGTGGAACTGCGCCGCCTGCACCGCTCCTGCCGGGTCGTACGGGTACCGCGACGGGTCGCGCTCCTCGACGGCGCCGAACTGGCTCGACGACCAGCGCTCGGTGACGAGCCGGTACGCGTCGGGGTCGACGTCGATCAGCCGGCTGAAGGAGGGGTGGGCGACGGGGCAGTGGTAGCACTCGAGGTAGTTCTCGACGACGAGCTTCCAGTTGGCCTGCACGAGCCATTCCCGTGAGCGGCCGTGGTACTCGAGCGCCGACACGTCGAGGCCCGCCGCGGCGAGGGCCTCGGGGACGCTGCCGAGCGTGTCGGCGAGCGGGGCCGCCGCGGGCTCGGGGTTGACGAAGACGAACGGCCCCCACGTGTCGACGGACGCCTCGCCGAGCGACCAGTCGTTCGTGTCGAAGCCGGGCTCCCGGTCGGAGCGTGGGGCGGTGCGGAGCGAGCCGTCGAGGTCGTACGTCCAGGCGTGGTACGGGCACTGCAGGGTCTCGCGTCGGCCGCATCCCTGCGCCACGAGGTGGCCACGGTGGCGGCAGACGTTGACGAGCGCACGGAGCGCGCCGTCCCGCCCCCGCACGACCACGAGCGGCGTGTCGCCGGCCGTGCAGGTGAGGAACTGGCCTGGCTCCGCGACGTCGGCGGCGATGCCCGCGTACTGCCACGAGCGGGCGAAGATGCGCTCCTGCTCGAGCCGGTACACGCCCTCGTCGGAGTACCAGGCGGCAGGTAGCGTCAGGCCTCGCTCGAGCTCCGAGCGGAGCTTC
>JAOUEK010000291.1 GCA_029858755.1 Thermoleophilia bacterium | reverse complement strand
CGAAGAGCGCCAGCTCGACCTGCTCGCCCTTGTACTTGTTCGTGTAGTCCTCCACCGCGGGCAGGCTAGCCGTTCGGGCATGGGACCGTGGCTGTGCCTGTCGTTGATGTCGCCGAATGCCGTGCTGGTGGTGTCTCCGTGGTGTCTCGATCCGCGTCGGCAGACCCGAGCGCGTCGGGCTCGCGCCCTCACAGGCATCAGCTCGAGAGCAGCGAGCGTACAGCAGCGGCGATCTCGGGAGCTCCGGGCAGCGTCGCCAGCTCGAGATCCTTCTGGTAGGGGACAGGATGCGTCGCAGCTCCGACGCGGGCGACGGGTGCGTCGAGGTCCCAGAAGCACTGCTGCGCGACGTGCGCGGCGATCTCAGCGCCGAAGCCACCGAACTGCACGGCCTCGTGTGCGACGACGACCCGGCCGGTCTTCGCCACCGACGCGTCGATGGCCACGGTGTCGAGCGGAGCCAGCGTCCTGGGGTCGAGCACCTCTACGCTCACTCCTTCCGCGTCGAGCTCGCGTGCGACGCGCAGCGCCTGCGGCACCATCGAGCCGAGCGCGACCACCGTGACGTCGCTGCCGGGCCGGACGACCCGCGCTGTCCCGAGCTCGACCGCGTAGCGCTCCTCGGGCACCGGCTCCGGGTCGGCGAAGAAGAGCAGCTTCGGCTCGAGGAAGATCACCGGGTTGTCGTCCCGGATCGCCGCGGAGAGCAGTCCCTTGGCGTCGAATGGGCTCGACGGCATCACCACGACGAGGCCGGGGATGTGGGCGAAGAGCGCCTCGAGGCTCTGCGAGTGCTGCGCCCCGAGTCGCACGCCGGCGCCGGAGACCATGCGGAGCACGAGCGGCACGGAGGCCGCTCCGCCCGTCATGAACCGGAGCTTCGCGGCCTGGTTCATGATCTGGTCGAACGCAACGCCGGAGAAGTCGGAGAACTGGAGCTCCACCACCGGTCGCAGGCCGGTGAGGGCCGCCCCCACGCCGCAGCCGACGAAGCCGCTCTCGGTCAACGGGGTGTCGCGGATGCGCTCGGCGCCGTAGCGCTCGTAGAGGCCCTCGGTCGCCCGGAAGAGGCCGCCGACACGGCCGATGTCCTCTCCCATCACGATCACGTCGGGGTCGGCGGCGAGCTCGAGGTCGAGAGCCTCGCGGATCGCGCCGACGAACGAGAGCATGCGCTCACCTCGGCCCGGAGGCGCCGGGTGGTGGTGCTGCGGGACGAGCACGGAGGCCTTCAGGTCGTCCGTGCTCGCCTGCTCGTCCGCGAGCGCGGTCTCGATGGCCGCTTCGACCTCGGCCTCGACCTCCACACGCAGGGCCGCGACGCGCGCGTCGTCGAGTTGCCCGGCCGCGCGGAGCATGTTCTCGAGCCGCGGAAGCGGATCCCTCGGCTCCCACTCCTCGACGACCGCCGGATCCCGCACATCGGGGAGGTTCGCGCGCATCGAGTGCTGCTTGCGGCGGAAGGTCTTCATCTCGAGGAACGACGGCCCACCTCCTGCGCGCGCGGTCGCAAGCGCCCGCGCGACGGCGTCCTCGACGGCGACCACGTCGTTGCCGTCGACGACTTCGCCGTGCATCCCGTAGCCCGAGGCGCGGTCGGCGAGATCCTCGACTGCCCGCTGCGTCTGCCAGTCGGCGGAGAGCGCGAACTGGTTGTTCTCGCAGACGAAGACCACGGGCAGCTTCCACGTCGCTGCGAGGTTCATGCCCTCGTGCGCGGCACCCTGCCCCGCGGCGCCGTCCCCGAAGAACGCGACGCACGCCCCGCCCGTTTCCCGGAGCTTCGCGGTCAGCGCCGCACCGCACGCGTGGGGGATGCCCGCGCCGACGATGCCGTTGCAGCCGAGGATGCCGAGTGACACGTCGGCGATGTGCATGGAGCCGCCGAGGCCCCTGCAGTAGCCGGTGCGCTTGCCGAACATCTCGGCCATCATCCGGCGGAGATCCGCGCCCGCGGCGATCAGGTGCCCGTGCGAGCGGTGGTGCCCGACGAGGTAGTCGCCCTCGCGCATCACTCCGGCCGCGCCGACGGCGATCGCCTCCTGGCCGACGCAGCTGTGGGCGGTGCCGAAGATGAGGCCCTGCTCGAAGAGCTCGGCCGCGCGCTCCTCGAAGACGCGGATCAGCTGCATCAGCCGGTACTGCTCCACCAGCGGGCGCCTGCCGGCCGGTCGCTCGCTCTCGAGGGCGCTCATCGCCGGGCGCGCGCCAGATGTGGCGGCGGCTGGTGGAACTCGATCACGTACCCGTCCGGATCGGAGGAGTACAGGCTCTTCCCTCCCTTGTTGGCGCCGCCGGTCATCTCCACGGGCCCGTCGGAGCGGAAGGCCACGCCGCGGGCGCTGAGATCGGCGTACAGCGCGTCGATCCCCTCGACGAAGACGCAGAAGTGGCCCGTGCCGTGGTCACACGGCCGCGTCGCCCCCGAGCGGCGCTCGCACCCCCGGTACTCGAGCAGCTCGATGTCGAGGTCGCTGCCCGGCACGCGCAGCATCGCGATGTCGAGCGCGGTCGCCTCCGGCACGCCGACGATCTCCCGGATCTCCGGCTCCTCGTAGAGGCGCCGCCAGAGGAGCTCCATGCCGAGCAGGCCGCAGTAGAACTCGAGCGACCGGTCGAGGTCGTACACCGTGATGCCGGCGTGGCGCGCGCCGTCGACCCGCCACGCCGTGGGATGCTTCTCCATGGCGTCCGTGACTGCCGAAAGACCCATACTGGCGTGATGCTACTTCCGGGCGCCGCCCGGGACCGGAACAGGAGGAAGACGTGCTCCTAGCCGAGCGAGTCGCATTCGTAACGGGTGCAGCCAGCGGCATCGGCCGTGCGATCGCCGAGCTGTTCGCCCGGGAAGGAGCCCACGTCGCCGGCTTCGACCGCTCCCTGGAGTCGGGCGACGAGCTGATCGCCGCCCTCGAGGCGGCGGGGGCGGCTGAGCCGCTCTACGTCCACGGCGACGTGCGGCTCCCCGCCGAGGTCGAGGAGGCGGTGGCGGCGGTCGTCGGCCGAACCGGGCGCATCGACGTCGTCGTGAACTGCGCGGGCGTCCGGGAGATCGGCGACGTCTACTCGATGCCGACGGAGGAGTGGGACAACGTGCTCGCGACCAACCTCAGCGGCGTCTTCTACTGCTGCCAGTCGACGGCGCGGCGGATGCGCGAGACCGGCGGCGGCTCGATCGTCAACCTCTCCTCGGTGGGCGGGCTGATCGGCCTCTCCCATCGACCTGCCTACACCGCGGCCAAGCACGGCGTCGTCGGCCTGACGAAGAGCCTGGCGCGGGATCTCGCAGCAGACGGGATCCGCGTGAACGCGATCTGTCCCGGCGTGATCCGCACACCGTTGACCGAGCAGTACTTCGAGGATTCCTCGTTCGAGCAGGAGCTCGCCGTCCAGGTTCCGCTCGCGCGCAGCGGGGTGACCGCCGACGTCGCCAATGCCGCGCTCTACCTCGCCAGCGACATGGCCTCGTACGTCAGCGGGATCGCGCTGACCGTGGACGGCGGCTGGCTGGCCGAGAAGAGCTTCGTCAGCGGGCACGCACCCGGCTCTCCCTTCTTCGCTGCCAAGCACACCGCCGAGTGAACGGCTCGGGTGCTGCCGGGGTCGTCAGCCCTCTCTGACGAGGCGAGCGCCCTCCACGAGCACCCGAAGCACCTCACCGTTCGCGATCGGCGCGTCGTCGGCGCCACCGAGGTGTCGTCGCACCGCCAGCAGCGGGCCGCCGT
>JAOUEK010000007.1 GCA_029858755.1 Thermoleophilia bacterium | reverse complement strand
TCGACACGCGGCCGCGTCTTTCGCCCCGACGGCTCTGGACGCCCCCTAGAGCTTGGTGAGGGCCTCGACCGCGTCCTCGAGGTCGGCATGCAACGCGGTGGCGACGTAGACGACCCACGGGTGTGGGGGGCTGCCGCCCGTGTAGACGATGACCGGCTTGGCTGATCGGTGTGCGTACCAGGCCTCCATCGCGGTGCCCTCGTCGGGGTGGGTGAACGCAGCGAGGACGGCGTCGCTGGCATCGATGTCGGCGAGGTCGCCGTCGACGATCTCGCGCTCGTGCCCGCTTGTCCGGCCCCTGAAGTCACGCCGCATCGGATCGACCGCTTCCCAGTTGGCGTTACGCGCGAGCGTCGTGGCCCGACGTCGGTACTCCTCGGCATACGGTGGTCCGGCGAGATAGACGCGCTTCATGGTTTCCCGGTCAAGTCAACCCGTACAGTAGGCGCATGAGCGGCAAGAGCGGCATCGGCGAGACGCGTGGCACCAGCCCGTTCGTCGCTCTGGGGCACTCGGGCTCGACGGAGTACGGAGGTCTCGAGACGTTCGAGAATCCCGGGGTCACGCGGGTGCAGATGACGAGTGACGAGCTGGCTGCGATCTGTCCCGTCACGAGACAACCCGACCTGTACGTCGTCACGATCGACTACGCGCCGCGCCTCCTCTGCCTGGAGTCGAAGTCGCTGAAGCTCTACCTGATGCAGTACCGAAACGAGGGGGTCTTCTGCGAGAGCCTCGCTGTGAAGATCCGCGACGACGTTGCCACCGCTCTCGAGGTCGAGCCCAGTGCCGTGCACGTCACGCTCGTGCAGAAGGCACGCGGCGGAATCACGATCACGGCAACGGCAGCGACCGAGTCGCCCTGACACCCTGCAGCGGGGTATCGGGACGCCGTCGCGAACCCGCTCCCGGTTCCCCTGTGAATGGTGCGTCGCGACGACCGTTGCGCGGATCGCGGCCGGCCGCGGCCGGCCGCCGAAGCTGACGAAGGGGCGCGAACGGGCGGAACGGCTTCACGAGAAGCCGGAGACGCGGGGTGCCGCGGCGGAACCCATGCCAGAGCCCCTTGCACGGGGTCGTCTGCATGTTGCCGCAGAGGAACGAGGGCCCGAAGTGGGCGATCGGCGGCAGCACGCGAACGTGCTCTGCGGCCCGGCCACGGTCGGGGGCGCGCCTGGCCGTGCCGTCGACTCGGGCCGGGCAGCGGGCCACGGCGACGGAGCGGGTGGCACCTGTACCCTAAGAGGGTGAAGCTCGGAGTCGGTGACGAGATCGTGTACCGCGCGTACGGAATCGGGCGCGTCGTCGAGCGCAAGCCCGTCTCGGCCTCGTCGGGCTCCACGCACGAGACGGTCGTGCTGGCGATGGTCGACGGGCTGACCGTGACGCTCCCCCTCGACCGTGCGCTCAGCGAGCTCCGGCCGCTGGCCACCAAAGCCGACCTCGACCGCGTGCGCGAGGCGCTACGCGCGGATCCCGTCGTCAGCGAGGGGCAGTGGCTGTCGCGCCGCCGCGACACGATGGCGAAGCTCGTCGGCGGCGACGCGGTCGGCCTCGCCGAGATCGTCTGCGAGGCCGCGGAGCGCCAGCGGAGGCTCCAGGAGGCCGGCAAGGGGACACAGATCTCCGCCGGCGAGCGAGAGGTCGTCGTGAAGGCCCGTCAGCTCCTGGCGGACGAGATCGCGCAGGCTCGCGGCTCGTCTCGCGAGGACGCCGACAGCTGGATCGAGGATCAGCTCGAGCACGGACGCTGAGGCCCCTGCGACGGGCGACCACGCCCGTCGCCCACCAGGGAGGAGCGAACGCCATGGCCGCGGACGACGAGGGAGTGGCCCCTGCCAACTCGGCGGCCGGGCAGGCCGCGCGACGCCGGGCCAACGGCCGCAGAGCCGGCGCGGCTGCGACGCCGACCGACGCGCAGGGCCTGGTCGAGTTCGCCTGCGAGTGCATGGCGAGCGACTGCGAGCGCTCGGTGCGGATCCCGCTCCATGTCTACCGGCGCATGCTCGAGGCGACGGATCAGTACCTGGTGCAGCGGGGCCACCACGCGTTCGCCCGGAACCGGACGATCGTCACGCTCGGCCTCGTCCACATCGAGGAGCGGCGCGCCTGAGCCGGCACCGGCCGGCGGCGGCGGCCGGCCTCACCCCATGCCGAGCGAGATCACGCCCCGCTCGATCAGCCCCTGCGTGAACGCGGAGCTCGGCAGCAGCTTCACGCCGTAGGCGTCCCGCAGGAACCACTCGAGGTAGACGAAGGCGCTCGAGCGGACGGTGCCGAGGCGCTCGAGGCGGTCGAGGTCGCAGATCGCGAGCCGCGCTCGGAGCGTCGCGTCGTCGAGGAACGCGCTCACCAGCGCGTCGCGCCTGGGCTCGATGTCGCCGAGCAGCATCGTCGGGTCGTCGGTGACGAGGCGCTCGAGCCCGAGGAAGCCGTTGCGGAGCTCGAATCGGCTCAGCTCCGACCGCCAGCGCACGGCGAGCAGCGTCGGTGTCTCCTCCGCCACCTCGACGTCGTCCAGCTCCTCACGGCAGTGTGTGGCGAAGGCGGCCAGCACCTCCCCCTGGGTCAGCGACCACGTGCCCCACACGATCGGCTGCTCGAGCACTCGCCGCTCGAGCAGCTCCGCGACCTCGTCACGGCGCTCCGGTCGGAGCAGCCCCTCGTCCCGCAGCTGCGCGACGACCTCGGCCGGCGCGGCGGCCTCGGCGACCCCGTCGAGGCGCGGGTCGACGAGCGCCTCGAGCACCTCCGCCTGTACGGCCGTGAGCACGATCCCTTTCTACCCGGTGAGCTCGGCCACCGCCTCGGCGAACGCACCGGGCGAGAGATCGGACAGGGCCACGTGGACACCGGAGGCGACGTCGGCGAGCGCGCGGCCGCAGCTCTCCTCCGCGCGTCCCGGCGGGACGGCGTCGACGACGACGCACGGGATCCTCGCGCGACGCAGCAGGAGCCCCTGCTCGAGCACGTCGCGGATCGCGTCGCCCGTCCGCCGCAGCGGCACGTTCGGGAGGCCATCGCTGACCACGACCACCAGTGGGTGCGCGTTGGCGCGCTTGTGCAGCTCCTGGAAGAGGAGCCGCCGCGCCGTGTCGAGCGCCGCCGCCAGCGGCGTCCGGCCGCTCAGGGGCACCCGGCGCAGGCGCTCGGCGGCAAGGCGCACGCTCGCGGTCGGGCGCAGCGCGACCGTCGCCTCCGCCCGGCCGCTCCTGAAGGCGACCACCGAGACGCGGTCGCCGCGCGAGGCGGCGTCCTGCAGCAGCTCGAAGACGAGGCCCTTGACCTTCTCCACGAGGCGGTCGGCCTGCAGCGAGTAGGAGTTGTCGAGCACGAAGCAGACCTCGAGCGGCACGCGATGCTCGCGAACCTTCGCCCGGACGTCCTCGACCGCGATCGCGAACACGGCCCCCCGGCGTCCCGCCCGGGCGGCCGCGGCGCGCACGGTCGCGTCGAAGGCCACGTCGCTGTCGCGCGCCCGCGCCAGCCGTGGGCGGGAGTACTTCCCGCGGCGGAGCGCCACGAGCGACCTCGTGCGACGACCGATCGCCCCGCGCTCGAGCCCGTCGGCGGGAGCCTTCACGTCGAACACCCGGGCCGGGTCGACGTCGAGCCGGATCAGCCCCGGCGTGCCGTCGAGCTCCGAGAGGTCGACGTCTCTTCCGGCGTCGCCGGGCCCGCCGCTTTTTTTTCCGCCGTCTCCTCGTCGAGCACATCGTCCAGGATGCGCCTGAGCAGTCGATCGTCGAGGCCGGAGCCCGGGTCGAACGGGTCGAGCACCACGCGATGCCCGAGCGCGAGGCCCGCTGCCTCGAGCAGGTCGTCACGGCCGACCTCCAGCCGCCCGTCGAGCGCCGCGAGCGCCTTGGCGCACTGGAGCACGGTGACGTCGGCACGATGGCTGGAGACGCCGACGCCGGTGACGAGGCGCGCGATCGCCCGGTAGGTCCCTGGTGTCGCGGTCACACGGCCCACACGCTCGCGGGCATCCTGCACCGACGCCGAGAGCGCGGCCTGCCGGTCGGCCCACTCCGAGACGAACGCGGCCGGCTGGCTGGTGAAGGCCTCCCGTCGCTGGATCACCTCGGCGCGCCGACCGGGGTCGGCGAGCGCGTCCACGACCACCCGCAGGCCGATGCGGTCGGCGAGCTGCGGCCGCAGCTCACCCTCCTCCGGGTTCATCGTCCCCACGAGGAGGAACGCCGCGGGATGCGACACCGAGACGCCCTCGCGCTCGACGACGTTCACCCCGAGCGCGGCGGCGTCGAGCAGCACGTCGCAGAGATGGTCGTCCAGCAGGTTGATCTCGTCCACGTAGAGGATGCCGCGGTTCGCGTCGGCGAGCAGCCCGGGCTCGAGCGCCATGATCCCCTCCCGCAGCGCCCTGGCGATGTCGACCGAGCCGGCCACGCGATCCTCGGTGGCGTTGAGCGGGAGGTCGACCACACGCACCCGCCGCCGCACCGTCTCCAGCGCCTCGCCACGCGCCTGACGCTGCACGCAGTGCGCGCACGGCTCGAGCGGAGAGCACGAGAAGGGGCACCCGGCGACCACGTCGATCTCGGGTAGGAGCTCGGCGAGGCCGCGCACGGCGGTCGACTTCCCGGTGCCGCTCGTCCCCTCGACGAGCACGCCGCCGACCGCGGGGTTGACGGCGTTGAGCAGGAGCGCCTGCTTGAGGCGCTCCTGCTCGACGATCGCCGAGAACGGGTAGCGGCTCACGTGAGGATCAGCGGCTTCCCGAACGTCGGCTCGGCCTGCGGGATCGGCGCGAAGTGCCACGTTCCGATCAGCGGCACGGCCGTGTCGCGGTTGACCTTCACGTCGATCACGTACGGCGTGCCGGCCGCGAGCGCGGTCTCGAAGGCCGAGCCGAGGTCGGCCGGGTCCTCGACCGAGATGCCGCCCGCGCCCATGGCCTGGGCCATCTTCGCGAAGTCGGGGTTCCAGAACTCGCCGGTCGACTGCTTGACGAAGCTGGTGCCGATCTCGCGGCCGTCCATGTAGAAGCGCTGGAGGTCGCGGATCACCCCGATCGTGTAGTTGTTGAAGATCACCCAGACCGCGGGGATCCCGTGCTCCGTCGCGGTGGCGACGGCGCCCGGGAACATCATGAAGCTGCCGTCGCTCGTGACGCAGATCGCCGGCTGGTCGGGTCGCGCCAGCTTGAGCCCGAGCACGCCGTACGTGCCGAAGCCCATGCCCGCGAACCCGCCGGGCGTGAACACCATCTGCGGGCCGAGCGCATCCCAGTACTGCTCGACCCACGTCTGATGGTTCCCCGTGTCCGTGATCATCAGCGTGTCGTCGGGCGCCGCTGCCCGCAGCTCCTTGATCACGCGGCGCGGGTCGATCGGCACCGCGTTGGACGCCTTCTCCTGCTCGATGAAGTTCGTCCACTCCTCCTTGTACCCCTCGACCTGGTCGTGCCAGGGGGAGCGCTCGCGCTTCGGCCCCTGCGCCTCGGCGAGCTGGACGAGCTGGCGCAGCACCTCGCGGATGTCGCCGATGATGCCGAGCTCGGTCGGGTAGTTGCGGCCGATCTCCTGCGGGTCGATGTCCACGTGGATCAGCTTGGTCGGGGGGATGTTGTACGTGTAGCCCGGCAGCCACGAGGAGCTGTGGATGTCGGAGAAGCGGCAGCCGAGCGCCAGGATCACGTCGGCGTTGCGGGCCGCCTCCTGGGCCGGGTACTCGCCCCAGCAGCCGGCGATGCCGAGGTGCAGCGGATGCCGTGCCGACAGCGCCCCCTTGCCCATGAACGACGTGTAGACGGGGATGTTGACGTGCTCCGCAAAGGCCTGGAGCTCGGCACTCGCCTCCGAGCAGATCACGCCGCCGCCGGCGAGGATCAGCGGGCGCTTCGCAGCGAGCAGCATCTCCAGCGCCCTCCCCACCGCCTCCGGCGAGCCGGGTGTCCGCCAGTTCAGCTGGCGCGAGTGCTCGGCCGGCTCGGGCACCTCGACGTCGGCCTTCGTCACCCAGAGGTCGTACGGCACGTCGATGTGCACCGGGCCGGGCCGCCCTTCCCGTGCCAGCTTGAACGCCTTGGGGAGGAACTTGCCGAGGTCGGCGACCGAGTGGGCCTGGAAGCTCCGCTTCGTGATCACCTTCGCGATGCTCGGGAAGTCCGCCTGGTAGTGCCGGTACTCCTCCTGCAGCGCGCCGGAGTCGTTCTGCGTCGTCGCGACCTGCCCGGTGATCGCGATCATCGCGGAGGAGTCGTAGAAGGCATTGGCAACAGCCGCCGTCAGCAGCATCGGGCCGGGCCCGGTGGAGGTGTAGACGGGGATCACCTCGTGGCTGACGCGGTAGTAGGCGTCGGCCATGTACGCCGCGCCGGTCTCGATCCGCGGGAAGACGACCTCGATCTCGTCCTGGCGGTCGAAGACTCCGTCCAGCAGTCCGACCGCGCCGTGTCCCGCGTAGCCGAACAGGTAGGGCACCTGCTCGCGGATGAGGTACTCGACGACGAGGTCGGCACCGCGCATCTCGCTCATCCCGCGCTCCCTTCGCTCGATAATCGATCGTGCCGTCGATCATCCCGAACCGGGGAGCCTCTGTGCAACCGGAGAAACCCCGTATCGGAATCCGGTCGCCACCGCCGAGCGGCCGGGCCGCGTGGTGCGGTCACGGGCCGCCACCGCCCGACGCGGAACGGCGGCCCGTGACCGACGAGCCGCTCGTGAGGTCGGACGTCGCTAGAGGTTGTCGTCGATGCGCTCGGCGAGCGGCGCGAGCAGCTTCGGCGCGATCGACGGCATCCGCCGCGTCAGCGACTTGAAGGCCGTATCGGTGACCACGAGCACGCGGAGCGGTGCTGTCGCGGTGACCGTCGCGTTGCGCGTGGCGTCGGTGAGGAGGGCGACCTCGCCGAAGAAGTCGCCCGCGTGGAGCTCGTTCACCTTGCGTCCGTTCTTCTCGACCTTCACCGAGCCCTCGACGATCACGAAGAACTCGCGGCCGCGCTCCCCCTGCGTGGTCAGCGCCCGCCCCGCGGGCAGGTCGATCTCGTCGGCGATCGACGCCACCTCGCCCAGCTCCTTCTTGGAGAGCTCGGAGAAGAGCGGCGCCCGCGAGATGAGATCGACCTTGGCGTTCTTGCGCAGCACGAGGGCGATGCTACTGCGGCGCGGCGGGAAAGGGAAGCCTCGGAAGCCGTCGGGGGACAGGAAGCAGGGGCCGGCTCGAAGCCAGACCCCTGGTCGTGGCGTGGCGCTCAGGCCGGCCGGCCTTCGGGCGAGGCGTAGACCGTCTCGCCCTCGACCAGGGTGAGTACGACGCGGGCCTCGGCGATCTCCGCCGGCCCGGCGCCCGCGAGGTCGCGGTCGAGCACGACCAGGTCGGCGAGCTTGCCGACCGTGATCGAGCCGGTCTCAGCGTCGAGGTGGTTCACGTAGGCGGAGCCGAGCGTCGCCGCCTCGAGCGCCGCGGCAACGTCGAGGCGCTCGGCAGGGAGCAGCGGCTCGGCCCCGGGCTCGTCCGGCATGCGCCGCAGCGCCGCGACCGCGACCTGCAGCAGCGGATCCGGGGAGGACACCGACCAGTCGCTGCCGACGGCGAGGCGCGCGCCCGCGCGGGCGAGGCTCGCGAACGGGTACATCGTGGCCGCCGCCCGCTCGCCGACGAACGGCAGGGTGAGGTCGGTCACGTAGCCGTCGAGCACGGCCCAGAGCGGGGTCACGTTCGCGACGACCCCGAGGGCGGCAAAGCGCGGCAGGTCCTCGGGGTGGACGAACTGGAGATGAGCCAGGTGATGGCGCGCGTCGCGCCGGCCGTTCGCCCGCGCCGCGGCCTCGAGCGCGTCGAGCGCCTCGCGCACGGCGCGGTCGCCCAGCGCGTGCACATGAACCTGGAAGCCGTGGGCGTCGAGCAGCGTCACGTCGCGCGCGAGCCGTTCCGGCGCGAACATGCTGAGACCGGCGTTCGCCGTGTGTGCGCCTGCGGCGTCGCGGTAGGGCTCCAGCATGGCGGCGGTGAAGTTCTCGGCCACGCCGTCCTGGAAGAGCTTCGCCCCGCGGATCCGCATGCGGCCGACGGTGCCGCGCGCACGCCGGTCGAGCAGGCCCTCGAGCTGCTCCGTCTCCAGCGCGGAGTCCCAGGCGAGGTTGCCCTCGAGGCGGATCGTCAGCTCCCCGCGCCCGGCCACCGCGCGGTAGGGCTCGAACAGGTCCGGCGTCAGGTTCGCCTCCTGGCACGCGGTGACGCCGTAGGAGTGCAACTCCGCCTGCGCGCGCCGGATCGCCTCCTGCCAGTCGGCGGCGCTCGGCTCCGGGAGGTGCGCCCGCACGAGGCGCCGCGCGCTCTCCTGCAGCGTCCCGGAGGGCGCGCCCGCGTCGTCGCGGTCGATCAACCCTCCCTCGGGGTCGCGTGTCGAGGCGGTCACCCCCGCCCGCTCGAGCGCCAGCGAGTTGACCCACGCCGTGTGTGCGTCACGGGTCTCCAGGTACACGGGACGGTCGGCGACGATCGCGTCCAGCTGCTGCCGCGTCGGCATCGGCCCTCCGAAGTCGTCCGACCCCCAGCCGTCGCCGACGATCCACTCCTCGTCCGGGTGCGAGGCGGCGTAGGCGCGGATCAGCTCCCCGTACGCGGCGGGCGCCGCGGCCGCGCGGAGGTCGCATTGCAGCCCCCCCAGGCCGCTGCTCGCGAGGTGGACGTGCGCGTCCTGGAAGCCGGGCAGGAGCGTGCGCCCGGAGAGCTCGATCACCTCCGTGTGCGGGCCGACCCACTCGCGGGCGTCCTCGGCGGAGCCGACGAAGGCGATGCGCCCGGCCCGGACGGCGACCGCCTCGTCCCGCGGGCGTGCGCGGTCGCTGGTGAGCACGGTACCCCCCGCGAGGACGAGGTCAGCCGTCAACCGGGGAGCGCAGGTACGCGTCGTCGCCGCGGATCCAGTCGTCGCGGGCCGGGGCGAAGACGTCGAGCACGAGCGAGTCCTCGAGCGCCTCGACCGTGTGCCGTGCGCCCGACGGAACGACGATGGTCTCGTCCTTCGCGAGGATCGTCTCCGCGTCCTCGATGCGGAAGCGGAGCCGGCCCTCGAGCACGGTGGCCACCTGCTCGTGCTCGTGGCTGTGCTCGGGCACGACGGCGCCCTGACCGAGGAAGATCCGCGCGACGGTCAGGCGTCCCGTGTGGTGCGCCTGCCGCCCGATCCCCGGCGTCAGCTCCTCGACGTTCTCCTCGTGCCAGCGGCGGACGTCCACGGAGGGATTCTACGGGGCCGGTCCGGGCCCGGCACGAGTCGGCCGACCCGTCAGGCGCCGGACAGGTCGCGTCCCTTCTCGACGACGACGATCCCGTTGTCGCTGACCGTGAAGCGCTCGGAGTCGCCCGACGGGTCGAGCCCGATGCTGAAGCCGGGCGGCACGACCACGTTCTTGTCGATCACGCAGCGGCTCAGGCGCGCCCCCGAGCCGACGCGCACGCCGGGGAAGAGGATCGAGTCGACGACGTGGGCATCGTGGTCGACGTACGTCCCGGGCCCGACGATGGAGCGCTCCACGTGCGCGCCGGAGACGATCGAGCCGTGGCAGAGGAGGCTGGCGCCGACCGACGCGGGCTCGCCGCCGATGCCACGGGAGATCTTCGCCGGGGGCAGCTGTGGCTGGTCGGTGAGCACGGGCCACGCGTCGTTGTAGAGGTTGAACACCGGCACGGGGGCGATCAGGTCCATGTTCGCCGCGTAGTAGGCGTCGAGTGTCCCGACGTCGCGCCAGTACCCGCGCTCGCGGTCGTCCTGGCCCGGGACGTCGTTCGTGGAGAAGTCGTAGACCCGGGCCACGCCGGCCCTCGTCAGCGCCGGGATCACGTCGCCGCCGATGTCCGTGCGCTGCTGGTCGGAGCCGGTGGGGGCGACGATGTCCATCAGTGTGTGCGTCTCGAACACGTAGTTCCCCATCGAGGCGAGGCATCGTGTCTCGTCGCCCGGCATCGACGGTGGGTCGTCGACCTTCTCGTGGAAGGCGAGGATGCGCCCGTCGGCGTCGGACTCGATCACACCGAACTCCCGGGCCTCGGCGTGTGGGACTGGGATCGCGGCGACGGTGACCCCGGCGCCGGAGGCGACGTGGTCGTCCACCATCTGCCGCGGGTCCATGCGGTAGATGTGGTCGGCGCCGAAGACGCAGACGTGATCCGGCCGCTCGTCACCGATCAGGTTGAAGTTCTGGTAGATCGCGTCCGCCGAGCCGAGGAACCAGTACGGGCCCCGGCGCATCTGGGCCGGGACCGGGGTGACGTAGTTGCCGAGGAGCGTTGAGAACCGCCACGTCTGGGAGATGTGCCGGTCGAGCGAGTGGCTCTTGTACTGCGTCAGCACGACGATCTTCAGGTACCCGGCGTTGGCGAAGTTCGAGAGCACGAAGTCGATCAGACGGTAGGACCCTCCGAACGGGACGGCGGGCTTGGCGCGGTCGGCGGTGAGCGGCATCAGGCGCTTCCCCTCGCCGCCGGCGAGGACGATCACCAGGATCCGTGGCTCGACCGCCATTCGTGCCGAGCGTACAGCCGATGTCGCCTCCCGCGAAATCGGGGGCCCGTCCCGGCCCCGTCCGGAGACCTACCGATTCACGAGGCGACGGTAGAGCTCGACGTGCTGGGCGGCGGGCTCCCGCCACGACCAGTCCGCCGTCATCCCGCGACGCTGGGCGGCCAGGCGGAGCTCCGGGTCGCCCCACCCCAGGACGGCGCGGCGCAGCGTGTCGAGCAGCGCCCCGCTGTCGGCCACGGGCGCCCGCCAGCCGAGTCCGCGCTCGGGGTCGTCGTCGAGGTCGACGACGGTGTCGCGGAGGCCGCCGACGTCGGTGACCACGGGCAGCGTCCCGTAGCGCATCGCCTGCATCTGCGTGAGCCCGCACGGCTCGAAGCGGCTCGGCAGCAGCAGCAGGTCGCCGCCGCCGAGCAGGAGGTGCGCGAGCTGCTCGTCGTAGCCCTCGACGAAGGCCAGGGTGCCCGGGTGGGCGGCGGCCGCACCGTGCAGCTGCCTGGCGAGCCAGGCCTCGCCGGAGCCGAGGATCGCCACCCTGAGCGGCAGCTCGCCGAGCCGGGGCACGAGCGGGAGCAGCAGGTCGAACCCCTTCTGCCCGACGAGGCGCGTGACGCCGACGGCGAGCGGCTCCGGCCCGTCCGGCAGACCGAGTCGCTCCAGCAGCGCGGCCTTCGCACTCGCCTTGGGCGCGAGGTCGTCAGGCCCGAAGGGCGCGGGCAGGTGCGGGTCGTGCGCGGGGCCCCACACCTCGGTGTCGATCCCGTTGCGGATCCCCACCAGCCGGTCCGCCCGCTCCCGGAGCAGCCCGTCGAGCCCGTTGCCGGTCTCCGGCCGCAGCACCTCCTCGCGGTACGTCGGGCTGACGACGACGACGAGGTCGGCGAGTGCGATCGCTCCGGCGAGCGGGTTGCAGCCGCCGTCGCGCAGGAAGGCGGCCCCCCGGGGGCCGAGCCGATCGGCCCAGTCCGGCCCGGTCCGGCCCTGGTAGGCGAGGTTGTGCACCGACAGCACGACGGGCGTGCCCGGGTCGACGGCGGCGGCCGCAGCGGCCGTGTGCCAGTCGTTCAGGTGCACGAGGTCGGGCCGCGACGTGCGCGCGAGCGCCGCCACCGCCACCGCGAAGCCGAGAAAGCGGGCGTCGTTGTCCGGCCAGCTCTCGCCGCGCTCGTCGGCGTACGGGTGCGGGCGCTCGATCCCGGGAACCGAGACGAGCGTGACCGGGCCGAAGGAGGGATGCTCTCCGCGACGGGCCGTCGCCGGCGCCGCCCATCCGGGGACGTCGAGCGGCGGCAGGCGCTCCTCGTCGCGGAGCTCGACACCGCCGTAGTCCGGCAGCACCGCCTCCACCTCGAGGCCCTGGGCGCGGAGCTCGTGCACGAGGCCGGTCGCCGCCTGCGCGAGGCCGCCGACGGCGGCCACCGGCGTCAGCTCGGCCGTGGCGAAGAGCACGCGGAGCCCGCTCATCGCGGCTCGGACAGGTCTCGCAGCGCGGCCGCGGCGCGGCTGCAGTCCTCGAACGACGAGTAGAGCGGCGCCGGCGCGAAGCGGAGCACGTCGGGCTGCCGGACGTCGCAGACCACCCCGTGCTCGTGACGCAGCCGCCGGGCGACGGCCTCCGCGTGCTCGACGGCGATCGAGAGCTGGCTGCCGCGCCGGTCGACCTCGCGTGGGGTGATCAGCGTGATCCTCCGTGTGGCGGCCACGTCGTCGAGCAGCGTCTCGAGCCACCCGGTGAGGCGGATCGAGCGCTCCCGAAGCGCTGCCATCCCCACGCGGTCGAAGAGGGCGAGCGACGCACGAAGTGGCGCGTACGCGACGATCGGCGGCGTCGAGATCGCCCAGCCCTCGGCCCCCCGGCGCGGCACGAAGCCCGGCTCCATGCGAAAGCGCGTTGCGGGGTCGACCGCCCACCAGCCAGCGAGGCGCAGCGGCTCGGCCTCACGCCAGTGCCGCTCGTTGACGAAGATCCCGGCCGGCGCTCCCGGGCCGCCGTTGACGTACTTGTAGTGGCACCAGGCGGCGAAGTCCGCGCCCGACTCGTGGAGGTCGACCGGGACGTTGCCGATCGCGTGCGCGAGGTCCCATCCGCACACAGCCCCCGCGCGGTGCGTCGCCTCGGTGATCTCGCGCAGCGGCAGCACCTCGCCGGTGAGGTAGTTGACCGCTCCGAGGAGGACGAGCGCGAGGCTCTCGCCGTCTCGCTCGATCGCCTCGACGACGTCCTCGACCCTGAGGGTGGCCTCGCCGTCGCGCGGCGCCACCCGGAGCACCGTCTCGTCCGGGTCGAGGCCGTGCCACGCCGCCTGGCTGCGCACGACGTGGGAGTCGGAGGGGAACGCCGTGTCCTCGATCAGGATTCGCCGACGCTCGCCGCCCGGCCGGAAGAAGCTCGCGAGCAGCAGGTGGAGGTTCACGCTCAGCGTGCCCACCACTGCGATCTCGTCGGGCGAGGCTCCGACGAGCGTCGCCACCGACGGCCGGAGGGCCCCCGCGTACTCGAGCCACGGCTCACGGGCCTCGAACCAGCCCTCGACCGCCAGACGCGCCCATTCGCCCAGCTCGGCGTCGAGCGCGGCCCGGGCCGCCCGCGGCATCAGGCCGAGGGAGTTGCCGGCGAAATAGGCCCACTCGGGGTGCCGGCCGCCCGGCCAGGGCGGGATCGCGAACTCCGCGCGCAGCGTCGACAGCGGATCGGCCGCATCGAGCCGTCCCGCCTCCTCCTGGGCCCGCGTGGCGCTCATTGCGGAACGATTATGGAGCCGCGGATCCGCCGGACGAGCGAGACCGCGTTGCTACGCTTCCACCCATGAACGGATTCGCGCTCTACCTCGCCTTCCTGATCCCTCCGCTCATCCTCGGCTTCGTCGTCCAGGGGTGGCTGCGGAAGACCGTCGCGCAGCAGATGCAGGTCGCCGTGTTCACGGGGCTGACCGGCGGGCAGGTGGCGCGCCAGATCCTCGACCAGAACGGCCTCGCGGACGTCCCCGTCGAGCGCGCGCAGGGGGGGCCGCTGTCCGACCACTACGATCCGCGGAAGCGGTCGGTTCACCTCTCGGCGCCCGTCTACGACGGCGCCGCCGTCGCCTCGACCGCGATCGCCGCGCACGAGGTAGGCCATGCTCTCCAGCATGCGAAGGAGTACGGCTTCTTCCGCGTCCGCTCGGCGATGTGGCCCGCGGTGTCCATCGCCTCACAGGCGTGGCTGTTCCTGCTCCTGATCGGCGCGTTCATGGGGGCCCTCGGGCTGGTTCAGGCCGCGATCGTGCTGTTCGCCGTCGTCGTCCTCTTCCAGCTCGTCACGCTGCCGGTCGAGTTCGACGCCTCCCGACGGGCACTCGTGCAGATCCGCGAGCTCGGCCTCGTCGGCGAGGGCGAGCGCCAGGGCGCGAAGAAGGTGCTGACGGCGGCCGCGATGACGTACGTCGCGGCGGCACTGGCGGCGCTCACACAGCTCGCGTACTACGCGCTCATCTTCCTGGGCAACCGGAACTAGGAGAGCTTCGTGCGAGGCGTCCTGCTCGCCCTGCGCGCGGGAGCCGTCGTCGCGCTGGTCGCCGTCGTCGCGTCGCTGCTCGTCGACGGCGCGCCGACGCCCGCCGTCGCCCAGCCCGGCTCCACGACCAGGGCTGCGAAGCAGGCGTCGAAGCCGAAGCCCCCGCCGAAGAAGCCCCCCTTCCCGCCGGGCGTCGTCACCATCTCCGCGGTCGGCGACATCGTCATGGGCTCGACGCCGCGGTTACCGCCGGACGGGGGCCGCGGCTTCTTCTCCGATGTGGCGGCCGACCTGCCGGCCGACATCGTCCTCGGCAACCTCGAAGGCACGCTCACGACCGCGACCGCGTCGAAGTGCTCGCCGTCGAGCACCGACTGCTTCTCCTTCCGCACCCCGCCGTCGTACGCGCGGTGGCTGCAGCGCGCGGGGTTCACGATGCTCAACCTCGCGAACAACCACGCCTTCGACTTCGGCAAGCGCGGGCTGCAGGACACGATCGGCGCGCTCGACGAGCGTGGGCTCGCCCACACGGGGCGGCCGGGTCAGGTCACGACGACGACGGTCGGCGAGATCCGCGTGGCCGTGCTCGGCTTCGCGGCGTACCCGTGGGCCAACTCGCTCAGCGACCTCCCCGCCGTGCGCAAGCTCGTCGCCCGTGCCGCGCGCACGGCGGACCTGGTCGTCGTCACCGCCCACATGGGGGCGGAGGGGACGGACAAGCAGCACGTGCGTCGGGGTACGGAGCGGTACCTGGGCGAAGACCGCGGCGACCCGGTGCGCTTCGCGCGGGCAGCGATCGACGCGGGGGCCGACCTCGTGGTCGGCCACGGGCCACACGTGCTCCGCGGCATGGAGTGGTACAAGGGCCGCCTGATCGCCTACTCGCTCGGCAACTTCGGCGGCTACAAGGTGTTCTCGCTCGGCGGCCCGCTCTCCGTGAGCGGCATCCTCCGCGTCACGCTCAGAGGCGACGGGAGGTTCGAGGCGGGCATCCTCGTGCCGACGCGGCTGAACGACGCCGGCGTGCCGCGGCTCGACCCGTCCGAGCAGGCACACGCGATCGTGCGCTCCCTGTCCAAGGCCGACTTCGGTGCGCGCGGCGTGACGGTGTCGTCGACCGGGGTGCTCGGACGCCGCTGACGTAACGTCCGGCCTGAATCGGGGACCGACCTGCGCGTCCCCGAATCTCGGTGGTGAGCATGGGCGAGCGCGAGCCCGACGTCGTCGTGATCGG
>JAOUEK010000290.1 GCA_029858755.1 Thermoleophilia bacterium | reverse complement strand
TCGAAGGACAAGAGCGGCTCGTCGGTGCAGGCGATCGCGGGTCTCGCCCCCGCCGCGGTGCACGTGCCGCAGCGGCGGCGCCTCCCGGAGGACCGCACCGAGGTGGGCCGCAAGTTCCGGGTCGGCGACTACGAGGGATACATCCACGTCGGGCTCTACGACGACGGGACGCCAGGCGACATCTTCGTGGACATCGCCAAGGACGGCACGACCATGGCCGGCCTCATGAACTCGCTGATGATCGCCGTGTCCATGGGCCTGCAGTACGGCGTGCCGCCGGAGGTGTACGTCTCGAAGCTCTCCCACATGCGCTTCGAGCCGTCCGGGCTCACGAACGACGCCGACATCCGCACGGCGAAGTCGATCGTCGACTACATCTTCCGCTGGTTCGGCAAGAAGTTCCTCACCGAGGACCAGCTGGAGGAGGCGGGCATCCTCACCCCGGAGGTGAAGGCGCGCCTCGCGGCCCAGTACAGCGGTGCCGCCGCACCCTCGGCCGGCGAGCCGACGGCCGCCGAGGCGGCCCCGCCCGGCCAGACGGCGCTCTTCAACCAGTGGGAGGACGCGGTGGAGTGCGCCCGCTGCGGCGGCCGCATGGTGCGCACGGGCTCCTGCTACACGTGCCGCGACTGCGGCACGAACACCGGCTGCAGCTAGAGGCGGGCACGCATCAGATGACAGCGTCCGAGACGGGCGTCGCGTGCTGAGGCGCACGGCGCTCGTCTCCGACGTGCACGGGAACGCGCCGGCGTTGCGTGCCGTGCTCGGGGAGCTCGACAGGGAGGCGATCGAGCAGGTGGTCTGCCTGGGCGACCTGCTCTACGGCGGCCCCGCGCCCGTCGAGTGCCTGGAGCTGGTGCGCGCCCGCGGGTGGCCGGTCGTCCTCGGCAATGCCGACGCGTTCGCTGTCGACCCGGCCACGGCCGAAGGCTCGCTCGAGCCGGTGACGCCGCAGCAGCTCGAGGTTGCCGCATGGCTCCGGGCGCGGCTCTCGCCCGAGCAGGTCGCGGCGATCTCCGCGTGGCCGCTCTCGGTCGAGGCCGACCTCGGGCACGGGCATCGCCTGCTCGCCTTCCACGCGACTCCGGGCTCGTACCACCCACTGCTCCTCCCGACGATGGCGGAAGGCGCGTTTCGAGCCGCCCTCGGAGGGGTCGCCGCCGACATCTGCGCCGGAGGCCACACCCACCTCCAGTTCGTGCGCCGGGTCGGCGCGAGCACGTTCGTGAACCCTGGCAGCGTCGGCTTCGGGTACGACCACGAGCACGCCGACGAGGGCTTCGCCCTCGACCCGTGGGCGTCCTACGCTCTGATCACGACGAGCGATTCGACGCTCCGCATCGAGCTGCGGCGTGTCGCCTTCGACGCGTCCGCCGTCGCCGCCGCGCTGCGCGAGGCGGGCTACCCGCACGCGGAGGCCCGCGCGGCGATGTGGGATCGGGCCGCGCCGTCCGCGGAGGGCGGTCGTCAGCCCGCCTGAGCGCGGACGAGCCGCTCCATGGTCCTGCGCGGCGTGAGCGGCCGGCCGGCCGCGAGGACGTCGGCGCGATGCTCTTCGCGGAAGACCTCGAGGGACGGGGCCGTGTCGAGCCGCTCGCGGAGCTCGGCGTGCACGAGCGCGAGCTCGACCTGCGCCGCGAAGGCGCGATCCAGGCTGCCGTATCCCGAGCCGCACGCGCTCACGCCGGCAACGATAGGCGCGCGAGAGCGCGGGCGGTGACGTGACGGGCAGCGTGGTGCATGCTGTCGAGGCAGCGCGGTGCAAGGAGGAGCGAGCGGATGACCGAGCCACGAGAGGTCGCCGACGGCGTCGAGGAGGTCGCGCCGGGAATCTGGCACTGGCGCATCCGTAACAGCGGCATCGGCGGCAACGTGTCGAGTTCGCACGCGGTCGCGGACGACGAGGGAGGGTGCGTTCTCGTCGACCCGGTCCGCCTCGACGAGAGCCTGCTCGAGCGATTGCCGTCGCCGACCGCGATCGTGCTCACGGCCCGCTGCCACCAGCGCGCCGCGTGGCGCTACCGCCGAGAGCTCGGCGCCGAGGTCTGGTTGCCCCTCGATGCGAGCGACGCCGACGAGGAGCCGGACCGGCGCTACGCGGAGGGCGACCGGCTCCCGGGCAGGCTGCGCGCGATCCGCACCCCGGGGCCGGAATGGCCCCACTACTCGCTCCTCCGCGACGACGACCCGTCCATCCTCTTCTGCTCCGACCTCGTGATGCGCGCGGGTGATGCGCTCGCCTTGGTCCCCGCGGAACACCACGAGGACCCCCGGGAGACGCGGCGCAGCGTCGAGCGGCTGCTCGACCTGCCGTTCACGATCCTCTGCCTCGACCATGGGGCGCCGGTCACCGACGACCCGAAGGCGGCGCTGCGCGAGCTCCTCGCCTCGACCGCCTGACGACTCGGGCACCCGGTCGCGCCTACACTCGCCGCATGCGGTCTCGGCTGCTCGGGGTGGCGATCGGCCTCGTGCTCGCAGACTCGTCGATCGTCACGCTCGCGCTGCCGGAGATCCTGCGGCGCTTCGACGTCGGCATCACGACCGTCGCCTGGACGCTGACCTCGTACAACCTCGTGCTCGCGCTCGCCGTCGTGCCGGCGGCGTACGTCGCGCGGCGGCACCCGCGCCGTGGCTTCGTCGTCGGAGTCGTCCTCTTCGCCGGCGCGTCGCTCGCGTGCGGGCTCGCGCCGGCGTTCGACGTGCTCGTCGCCGCCCGCTGCGCGCAGGCGCTCGGCGGCGCGCTCGCCGTGACGGCGGCGCTCGACCTGCTCACGCTCGCCACGGGGAGCGACCGTCGCGCGGCGGCGATCTGGGTCACGGCCGGTGTCCTCGGCGCCGCGCTCGGCCCGGCGCTCGGCGGGGTGCTCACGTCGCTGCTCGGATGGGAGTCGATCTTCCTCGTCCAGGTCCCGCTCGCCCTCACCCTCCTGCTGGCCGTCCACGGCGTCGCCGCGCGACGCCTGGCGGAGCCCGCCGGCCGACCTCACCTCGCCGCGAACGCGGCGCTCTTCCTGCTCTCGGGCGGCCTCGTCGCGGCGCTCTTCCTCGCCGTGCTGCTGCTCGTCGACGGCTGGGGGATGTCGCCGGCGCTCGCCGGCCTCGTCGTCACCGTGATGCCGCTCGCCGCCGTTGCGGCCGGGCGCTTCGCCGCCCGCGCGGGCAGCGCGGGCATGCGGATGGCGGCCGGGATCGTCCTCGTCGCCGGCGGCCTCGCTGCGCTGGCGCTGCTCCCGCGTGCCGCGTGGGAGTGGACGGTCGCACCGCAGGTGCTCGTCGGCACGGGCATCGGCCTCGCGCTCGCCGCGCTCACCGAGCGGGCGCTCGCGGGCCGCGCGGAGCAGGTCGTCCACGGGGGCTGGACGCTCGCGGCACGACACGCCGGGGTCGTTGTCGGGCTCCTGCTGCTCGCACCCGTCCTCACCTCCGCGCTCGACCGCAACGAGCAGGACGCGCTCGTCGCGGGCGCCGCCGCCGTGATCGACAGCGGCATCCCGCCGCTCGACAAGCTCCGTCTCGCCCAGGACGTCCTCGTCGAGGTCGAGTCGGCGGAAGCGCGCGAGCTCCCCGACATCGCCGCCCCGTTCTCCGACCGGCCGGACACGGCGGAGTATCGGTCGCTGCTCGCGCGCCTCCAGGACGAGCTCGACCGCGCCGTGACGAGCGCGTTCTCGGGCCCGTTCCTCCTCGCCGCCGCGCTCGCCCTCGCCGCGCTCGTCCCGGTCGCCCTCGGGCGG
>JAOUEK010000289.1 GCA_029858755.1 Thermoleophilia bacterium | reverse complement strand
AAGAGCAGGCGCACGAGCGGCCGAAGCAGCACCAGCGCGAACCGGTACGCGAGCCGCGCTCCCGGAGGCCGAGCGGTGCTCATCGCCCGAGCTCCGGATACGTCGCACCGCCGTCGGGGAAGGCGACGACTCTCGCCGACTCGCCGACGAGCGACCGCGCCCGGGCGATCGCGGCCTCCGGCGAGTCGACGAACTCCGCGAAGGGCAGCCCGTCGCGTACCGCCGCGGGAACGGTCGGCGCGTAGAGCAGCAGCGTCGCGCGTCGCATCGCCTGGAGCGCGAAGTAGAGGAAGAAGCGATCCTCCTCCCCCGTGCCCCCGAGCTTCATGCGCGGCACGAGCCGCACGAGCAGCGGTGACAGCAGCTTGAGCCCGCGCCGGCCGAGACGTTGGCGGCGGCCGGCGAGGCCGACCTCGCCGACGCCCTCCTCGCCGCGGATCAGCGCCACCAGCACGCCGCCCTTGCGCACGGCGCGGATGGCGTTCCCCACCGCCTTCATCCCCTGGCGGAGATCCTGATCCATGGGGTGCGAGTCGGTGATCACCACGTCGGCGGGGGCGGCGAGCGCCACCTCGAAGATCTCGCGGCTCGTGCGCACGCCCTCGCGGTGTGCGGCGACGGGATCGCCGGAGACGATGCGGACGACGTCGAGCTCGCCGTTGAGCACCGCGTCGACTACGAACACCGGCGGGCGCAGCATCGCCGCGGCCTCCTCGAGATCGAGTCGCATCGGGCTCTGCTCCGGGTCACGGCCGACGCCGTCGAAGGTCTCCGGCGTCGTGTGCAGCGCGTGGTTGCGGCCGATCGTCGCACGCCCGGCGACGCCGGGCACGAGGATCTTCGCGCCGCCGCCGAAGCCTGCGATCAGGTGCGGCTCGATGCAGCCGATCCCGACCACCAGGTCGGCCTCGGCGACGGTTCGGTTCATGACCACCGGCGTCCCGCGCGAGGTCGCCCCGAGCTCCACCAGCCTCGAAGGGTCGTCGCAGTCGTGGTTCTCCCAGCGCACGCCCTCGAGCGCACCCGAGCCGAGGCGTTGCCGAAGCTCGGCCTCGCTCATCGGCCGATGCAGCCCGAGCGCCGTGACGATCGTCATCCGCGTGCGGCGGGCTCCAGTGTCGTCGAGCTCCGCGATGACGGCCGGCATCATCTCCGCGGCCGGCGTCGGGCGGCTACCGTCGTCGACGACCAGCGCGATCCTCGTGGCGGCACCGGCCAGCTCTGCGAGCCGCGGGACGCCGATCGGCGCCCGGAGGCTGTCCCGAACAGCCTGTGGCACGTCGTCGACCGCGGCGCGCGGCGTCGGCGTGAGCACGGTCAGGCTCCACGTCGACGGCACCGGCACGGTCAGCGTCTCGCGCCCCCAGGGAAGCGTCAGCTCGCCCATCATGGTCGGCCTCCTTTCGCCCGGAGCCGGCGCGCGTCGCAGCACCGACCGGAGCGCCTGGCGTATCCGTGACAAGGGTGTATCGTGGCGTCAGCCCACGCATCGGCGCGGCTGCGGATCTCGCTGCCCCGAACTACGGACGCCGTGGCACGGCCCGGGGCATCTACGATCAGCGCCGTGGCCGACTACCGGTACCTGATCGTGGGCGGCGGCATGACGGCGGACGCTGCGTGCCGCGGGATCCGCGACCACGACGCCGCCGGCACGATCGGGCTCTTCGCCGCGGAGGCGCATCCTCCGTACGCCCGGCCGCCGCTCTCCAAGGGGCTGTGGGCGGGGAAGGACGAGGCCTCGATCTGGCGCGGCACCGAGGGGCTCGGTGTCGTCGTCCACTCGGGCAGGCGCATCGTCTCCCTCAACCTCGGCGCCCGCACGGTCACGGACGACCGCGGCGACGCGCACCGCTACGAGCGGCTGCTACTGGCCACCGGCGGCACGCCTCGCCGCCTCCCGGGCGATCCCGACGGCGTCCTCTACTTCCGGACGCTCGACGACTACAGCGCCCTCCGCGAGCTCGCCGGGGACGGCAGCAGGATCGCCGTGATCGGGGGCGGGTTCATCGGCTCGGAGATCGCAGCGGCCCTTGCCGCTGCCGGCTCGGCGGTGACGATCACCTTTCCCGAAGACGGCATCGGCGCCCGCCTCTTCCCCGCCGGGCTCGCGTCGTTCCTCAACGACTACTACCGCGAGCATGCGGTCGAGGTCGTGCCCGGCGAGCTCGTGCGCACCATCACGAGGGACGGCCACGGGTTCCTCCTGACCGCGGACACCGGCCGCGAGCTGGCCGCCGACGCGGTGGTGGCCGGCCTCGGCATCTTCCCGGCGACCGAGCTCGCGGAGGGCGCAGGCCTCGACGTCGACGACGGCATCGTCGTCGACGACCTCGGCCTCGCTGGAGGCCGCGACGACGTGTTCGCGGCCGGAGACGTGGCCCGCTTCCCCGTGCCCGCCCTCGGTGGCACGCGGCGGGTCGAGCACGAGGATCATGCGAACACCCACGGCCGCCTTGTCGGTGCCAACATGGCCGGCGCCGAGGAGCCGTACGACCACCTGCCGTTCTTCTACTCCGATCTCTTCGAGCTGGGCTACGAGGCCGTCGGCGACGTCGACTCGCGCCTGTCGACGGTCGAGGAGTGGGCCGAGCCGTACCGGAAGGGCGTGGTCGGCTACGTCGACGACCAGGGTCGCGCGCGCGGCTTCCTGCTCTGGGACGCGTGGGGCAAGGTCGACCCGGCACGCGAGCTGATCCGCTCAGCGGCGAGCGTCGACACCGCGACCCTCCGCTCGCTGCTCGACTGACCCCGAGCTCGTCCACAGCTCCATCGCCGGGCGGACGACCCAGGGCCGGCGAGGCTGTCTCGCAGTGCAGCACCGGCACGGGCGCCCTGGCGGCTACAGTAGAGGTCGAGAAGGCGCCTCTCGCCAGGCGCCTTCTCGCGTCCTTCCGCCGTTTGGGGCTCGGGTGCGGCGCTCCAGGAGCCTCGACGTTGTGCCGTGTCTGGGACGTCGGGGCGAGCTCAGGGCGTTCCAGCACCGCACCGACAAAGCCTAGTCCCAGGACGTGGTCGACACGGGCAGGCACCGGGGCTCTGCCGGTGGCGGCGTGCGCGACGGAGAGGCTCACCGGCGGTGCGCGCGCGTATCGTGTCGTCGTGGGATCGAGACCGGTGGCGGCCCTCGCCCTCGTCGTGGCTGCTGCGGCCATGTCGGCGACCGGCGCGGCAGCGACGTCGACCACGCTGAGGCTGGACGGCGTGCGGTTCGGCCCCGAGCTCGCGCTCACCCCGCGGGAGCGCTCGCTCGGCCTCAAGGGTCGCGAGCTCGCTCCTGCCGACGGGATGCTGTTCGTCTTCCCCAAGGACACGCGGAGCGGTTTCTGGATGGAAGGCATGCGCGTCCCCCTCCGAATCGTCTTCTTCGACAGACGCGGGAGGCGTGTGCGCACGCTCTGGCTGGAACCGTGCCGCGAGGATCCCTGCCCGATCTCCTATCCGGGGAGGCGCTACCGCTTCGCGCTGGAGCTGCCCGCCACCGACACCCGCCGCGCGCGCATCTTGGGGCCGCCGGTCGCGCTCGCGCGCCTCTCGCGCTCCGCGCGCTGACGGGGTGCCGTCGGCCGAAACTGGCGGCCCGCGCAGGGCATCCCCAGCCGATCGGTCGCCGGCGTTCGCGAGCGAGAGCCTCTCTCGCGCCTAGCAGCGGGACCCGATGTTGGCCGCTTCGAGGCTGGCGAGGAACTCTCGCCGTACACGGTCGTAATTGTCGATCCTGATGTCGGCCCAGACCTCGAT
>JAOUEK010000288.1 GCA_029858755.1 Thermoleophilia bacterium | reverse complement strand
TGGAGCACGAGCAGCAGCACGCCAAGCGGAAGGGTGCCCTGGCGGCGCTCGAGTCGGCGATCGGGAAGAAAGGGGAGTAGGCAGTGGCGCACAAGAAGGGCCTCGGCTCCTCGAAGAACGGGCGCGACTCAGAGAGCAAGCGGCTCGGGGTGAAGGTGTTCGCGGGCCAGCAGGTGAAGGCCGGCATGATCATCGTCCGCCAGCGCGGCACGCGCTTCCGCCCCGGCCCCGGGGTCGGCCTCGGGCGCGATGACACGCTGTTCGCGCTGCGGGAGGGCGTCGTCGAGTTCCGGCGCTCCGGCGACCGCCGCACCGTCGCGGTCTCCGAGACCGCGTAGCCGGCGAGGTCGCTCCTCCGGCCGCGCCTCACGCCGGGAGGTGGAGGACGATGTTCCACGACCGAGCGCAGATGCGAGTGTCGGCCGGCCGCGGCGGAGACGGCGGCCTCAGCTTCCGCCGCGAGAAGTACGTGCCGAAGGGCGGTCCGGACGGAGGCGACGGCGGACGCGGCGGAGACGTCGTGCTGGTGGCCGACCCGGCCCTCCGCGACCTGTCCTCTCTGCGCGGCCGGACGTCGGTGCTCGCGGGTCGCGGCGGCCACGGCCGAGGCTCGCGCAAGCACGGCGCCGACGGCGAGGACGTCGAGCTCCGGCTCCCGGTGGGCACGCAGGCGCTCGACGACGGCGAGCTCGTCGTCGACCTCAGCCGTCCCGGGATCCGCGCCGTCGTTGCCCGCGGCGGCAGCGGTGGCCGCGGGAACGCACGCTTCGCGACGCCGACCCGTCAGGCTCCCCGCTTCGCTGAGACGGGGCTCCCGGGGGAGCGGCGGGAGCTCGTGCTGCAGCTGAAGCTCCTCGCCGATGCCGCGCTCGCCGGCCTCCCCAACGCGGGGAAGTCGTCGCTCCTGCGGAGGATCTCCAACGCACGGCCCAAGGTCGCCGCGTACCCGTTCACGACACTGGCTCCCGTGCTGGGGACGGTCGACGGCCCGGACGGCCGCCAGCTGACGGTCGCCGACGTGCCCGGGCTGATCGAGGGCGCGAGCGCGGGCGTCGGCCTCGGGCACGAGTTCCTGGCGCACCTGGAGCGCGCGCGGCTGCTCATGCACGTGATCGACGCGTCCGAGGGGGACGCCGACGACCGCTTCGCGGTCGTCGATCGCGAGCTGGCGCTCTACGGGGCCGGCCTCGAGGAGCGCCGGCAGCTGGTCGTCCTCAACAAGGCCGACCTCTCGCCCTCGCCGGCCCCGTTCTCGGTCGCCGACGAGCGCATCGTGGACGTGGTGCGCGTCTCCTGCGCGACGGGGGCGGGAGTCGACGAGCTCCTGGGGTCCCTCTTCCGTCTCTGCCCCGCAGCGCCCCCTCGGGCGGAGGCCGTCGAGGACGAGCTGCCGGACTTCCTCGACTACCGCCCGCGACCGCGCCGCGCCGCAGGCTTTCGCATCCTGCGCACCGACCGTGGGCTGCGCGTGGTGGGCCAGGCGCCGCCCGAGGACGAGCTCGAGCAGGCGCTCCGGGAGGCCGGCGCGAAGCGCGGGACGGTGATCGAGATCGGGGACGAGGAGCTCGAGTGGGCGCCGTGACGGGGATCCTCGGCGGCGCGTTCGACCCGCCGCATCTCGGCCACCTGGCGCTGGCCCGGGCGGCGCTCGCGCGCTTCGAGCTGGACCGGCTCCTCGTGCGCGTGGTCGCCTCGCCGGGCCACAAGACCGTCGTGGCGTGCCCCGACCACCGCCTCGCGCTCGCACGCCTCGCCTTCGCCGAGATCGCCGGCGCGGAGGTCGCGCTCGACCCGCACGCGCGCACGGTGGACTCGCTCGAGGAGCTCGCGCTCACCGACCCGGTGTTCCTGGTGGGCGCGGACGAGTTCGCATCGTTTCTGTCCTGGAAGCAGCCGGAGCGCGTGCTCGAGCTGGCCCGGCTCGGTGTCGCGACCAGGCCCGGGACGGCGCGTGAGCGCCTCGACGCAGTGCTGGCGGCGGTCGATCGGCCGGACCGCGTCGCCTTCTTCGAGATCCCCAGGCACGACGTCTCCTCGTCGGGGATCCGGCGCCGCGTCGCAGCAGGCGAGTCGATCGACGGCCTCGTCGCGCCCGCCGTTGCCGCCGAGATCGCGCGGCTCGGCCTCTATCGCGGGACGGTGGCGGCGACGATGGGGTGGGTAGACTCCGCTCAGGACACCGGAGAGGACGCGACCGCCTGACCCCGCTCGAGCAAGCCCGACACATCGCCGCTCTCTGCCAGGAGAAGCTGGCAACCGACGTCGCCATCCTCGACATGCGCTCGGTGTGCGACTACACGGACTACTTCGTGCTGGCCACGGGCCGGAACGCGCGGCAGACCAAGGCGATCCACGACGAGGTCGCGGGGGCCCTCAAGCAGGCCCACCGGCTGCTGCCGCGCTCCGTCAGCGGCCTGCCCGAGGCGACCTGGATCGTGGGCGACTACCTCGATGTCGTGCTGCACGTCTTCACCCCGGAGACACGCGCCTACTACCGGCTCGAAGACCTCTGGCACGACGTGCCCAAGGTCGCCGCCGCCGGCTGACCGCGCCGCATGGTGGAAGGCACGGTCGTCACCTGCCCCTCGTGCGGCAAGAAGGCGAGGGTGCGGCCTGCCGCTCCGGGCGCGCCGAAGTGCCCCGGCTGCGGGACGCGGCTCCCGTGGCTCGTCGCCTCGGACGAGCTCTCCTTCGAGCGCGAGGTCACGGGCCCCGTTCCCGCGCTCGTCGACTTCTGGGCTCCGTGGTGCGGCCCCTGCCACGCCGTGGCCCCGGTGCTCGAGCGGCTCGCCACACGGCACGCCGGCGCGCTGAAGGTCGTGAAGGTGAACGTCGACCAGTGCCCGGGCCTGGCCGCGCGCTACGGCGCCTCGAGCATCCCGCTGCTCGTGCTCCTGCGCGACGGCACCGAGCTGGAGCGCATCGTCGGTGCCCAGCCGCTCCCTGCGCTCGAGGCGTTCCTCGCACCGCACCTCGGCTGACGCCCGCCCGGATCGCCTGACACGCCCGTTGGCCCCTGCCGCGAGCGTCTACACTTGGCCCTCTGGGGCCGTAGCTCAGCTGGGAGAGCGTCTGGCTGGCAGCCAGAAGGTCAGGGGTTCGAGCCCCCTCGGCTCCATCCGGGCGATCGGGGCGCTGCTTCCGGCGGGACGGTCGCAACTGCCTGGCGCCGGCTCCGTGCATTCCAACGGCCCGCGGTGTGGTTTGGCGGTGACGAGGGTGAATGCCGCGTCGCCCTCGAGCTTCGGCCAGCCGGAAGGTCGGCCGAAGCGACGTGACCACGCCGCCGATCAGGTCCGCGAGGATGTCGTGCGCATGCTCGCGCTCGACGTCGTCGAGGTAGCCGGTCACTCCGAGCTGTCGGCGATCACGAAGCAGGCGGGTGCGCGCTCGAGAGCATCGTTCCTCGCGGCGGTCGGAAGACGCGATGACCAGCATACGCTGGGCTCAGACCGAGCCCGCCCGAGATCGAGAGGCCCGCTCACGGGGCCCCTCGATCTGTCTCGGCGTCGGCTCCGGTGTCGTCGCCCTACGCCCCCACCGCCACCCGCGGCTGGATGGGTGTGAGCACGGGAGACCGATCCTCCACTGCCTGGGCCGCGTCGAGCAGGAGATCCTCCCGGAAGCGGGCGCCGATCAGCTGCACGCCCTGGGGCAGGCCGTCGTCCGAGCCGACGGGCACAGCGCAGGAGGGCAGCCCGAGGATGTTCACGGGCACGACCATGCGCATCGCCGTGGCGA
>JAOUEK010000287.1 GCA_029858755.1 Thermoleophilia bacterium | reverse complement strand
CGCCCCTGCTGACCGCGAGCACCGCGCGCACCTCTGTCGCGTTCGACGCTTCGCGTTCGCCGAGGCGCCGGTAGGTGAGGTCGTAGTCGCCGGCGCGCAGCGTCTGCCCCTGCGCGAGCTTTCCTTCCACCGCGAGGTCGTAGGCGCTCGAGCCGGCGACGCCGATCGCGAGCAGCACCATCGCGAAGTGCACCACGTAGCCGCCGTAGCGGCGGCGGTTCCGTGCGACGAGCGACCCGAACGCCCGCGGCACCGGCTCCCCGGTGAGCGCGCGCCGTGCGGTCGTGCCACGCCAGAACTCGAGCGCGATCGTGGCCAGCACGAACGCCGAGAACGTGTAAGCGATGAGCCCGGGGATGGAGGAGCCGGCGCCGAAGGCGACCAGCACCACCCCGCTCGCAAGGGCGACGGCTGCCGGCCACGCGAACGTCCTGCCCAGGCCGCGCAGCGACGCGCGGCGCCAGGCGACCAGCGGCCCGATCCCCATCAGCAGGAGCAGGGGCAAGCCGAAGATGCGCAGGAAGAAGTCGTAGTACGGACGGCCGACGACGACGGCCTCGCCCCGGACCGCCTCCGTGACGATCGGCCACAGCACCCCCCAGAGGATCGTCAGGCAGAGCGCGACGAGCAGGAGATTGTTGTAGAGGAAGGTCGCCTCGCGCGACACGAGCGACTCGAGCCGCGTGCGCGAGCGGAGGATGGGCAGCCGCCAGAGGATCAGCGCCAGGGAGACCGCGACGGCGACGATGATCAGGGCCAGGAACCAGGGGCCGATCGAGCTCTGCGTGAAGGAGTGGATGGAGCTGACGACGCCCGACCGCGTGAGGAACGTGCCGAAGAGCGACAGGCCGAACGCCAGCGAGACGAGCACGACGTTCCAGACGCGGAGCATCCCGCGCTTCTCCTGGATCATCACGGAGTGCAGGAAGGCCGTCGCCGCCAGCCACGGCATCAGCGCCGCGTTCTCGACCGGGTCCCACGCGTAGTACCCGCCCCAGCCGACCTCGACGTAGGCCCAGTGCGCGCCGAGCAGCTGCCCCAGCCCGAGGGCGGCCCAGGCGCCGAGCGTCCAGCGGCGCGTCGCGACGAGCCAGCGCTCGTCGGTGCGGCCCGACAGGAGCGCACCCATCGCGAACGCCCAGGGCACGGCGAGCCCGACGTACCCGATGTAGAGCAGCACCGGGTGCGTGACCATGTACGGGTTCTGCAGGCTCGGGTTGAGGCCGCGGCCGTCGGGGGGCGCCGCGATCGTGTCGAACGGGCTGGAGACGGCGACGAGCAGCCACGAGAAACCGAGGACGAGGGCACCGAGCACGGGGGTCACCCAGAGCATGAGGTCGGCACGCCGACGGTTGGCGCGGATCACGAGCGCCGCGAAGGCGGTGAGCACGAGCAGCCAGAGGAGCAGCGACCCCTCCTGCCCGCCCCAGAACGCCGAGATCTTGTACGGGATGGGCAGGGCCCGGCTCGACGTGGAGGCGACGTAGGCGTTGGAGAAGTCGTTGCGGAGGAAGGCCGTGACGAGCACGGCGGCCGCGGCCGCGGTGGACACCAACGAGCCGACGAGGGCGTTCCGCGCCGACGCGGCCAGCCGCCGCCGGCGCGTGACGGCGGCCAGTGCCCCCGCGATCGCGGCGTACGCGGCGAGGCCGAGCGTGACGAGGAGGGCTGCGCTCCCGAGCTCGGGCACGGTCTAGCGGTTCTGCCCTACGCGGGCGGCTCGACGTCCGAGTACTTCGACGGGCACTTCGTGATCATCGTGCCGGGCGTGGCGACGAAGACGCCGTCGACGAGCTGCCCGTCGACGACGACGTGCCTGTCGACCCGGAACAGGTCGGGGACCGATCCCGTGTAGAGGACGGGCACGGTGGTCGGGTCGTCGCCCTCGATGTCCTTGAGGGCGAAGCGGAGCCCGCCGTCGTGCGCGTCGCCGGTGACCGGGCCCACGACGAGGCCGGCGAGCGCCACCGGCTCAGCTCGGCCCTGGAGCTCGCTCGGCGAGATGGAGGGCGTGCCGCCTCCCGCGATCGACGTGTACAGCAGGAACACGGCCAGCACCGCCGCGATCGAGAGCGCGATCACGAGACGTGCTGGCGACCCCTTCCCGGCCATCGCCGACAGTGTAGACCCGCCATGGGCGGCGACTGCTTACGGAACCGTTACGCCGCGTCGCGGCGGACGGCCTGGAGCCCGGCGCGCCGAGGAGGGACGTCGTACCCGTGCTCGTGACAGAGCGACCCGGGCGACTCCTCCGTGAGCGCGTCGCAGTAGCCCTTTCCGTACGAGGCCCGCATGAAGGCGGCAACGACGTCGAGGCTCCATTCGGTGACGTCGGCGGCTTCCCGCCACAGGTCGGTCAGTCGCAGGTCGATGTCGAGCTCGAGCAGGTCGATGCGCGTCGGCTGATCCATGGGGCCAGCGTACGGGTCCCATCGGACGGCATCCCCACCCTCACGCATCCCCGCGACATGCTCCATTTGCAGGGCAAACCTTCCTTGTGACGATCAGTCACAAGGCAGCCCCGGGGTTGTGTTGGTGCGGTGGGAGTAGAGTCGCGCCATGGGACGGATTCGCGTCGGCCCGGCGCGCGTCCCCTCCCGGGAGGCCCCCGAGGAGGCGGTGCGCCTGCTGCTGGAGCGCGGCTACGACGCGTGCGAGATCGACTTCGAGGGCGGCTTCTGGATGGACTACCCGTGGGCGGAGCGGCTCGGCGACGTGGCGCGGGAGCACGACATCGCGCTCTCGGTGCACGCGCCTCTCTTCGGGTTCATGGGGCACCTTGAGCCCTCCGGCCGCAAGTGGTCGTCCGCGGTGGGGGCGCTCGACCGGTCGGCCGGGATCGCCGCCGCGTGCGGCGCCGAGCTGGTCGTGCTCCACCCCGGCTTCCTGCTCGGCCGGACGCGCGAGGACGCGATCGATGCCGTCGTCGCGCAGCTCCACATGTTGCGCGAGCGGCTGGTGGCGAAGGAGCGGGCGGTGCCGTTCGGCGTCGAGGTGATGGGGCGCGTCCGCGACCTGGGGTCGATCCACGACTGCGTCGCGATCGCGTCACGGGTCGACTGGGTGCTCCCGGTGCTCGACTTCGCGCACATGCACGCGACCAGCGACGGCGCGTTCACCGAGGTGGAGCGCTTCGCCGAGGCGCTCGCCGACGTGGACGCGGTGCTCGATGCGGAGTCCCCCTTCCACATCCACTTCTCGGACATCGCCTTCGCGAACCGAAACGAGACGAAGCATCTCCCCTACGGCGAGGGCACGCTGCGGGTCGGGCCCTTGCGCGAGGCGCTGACTCGGTTCGAGAGACCCGCGACGATCGTCTCGGAGTCGCCCGACGAGGAGTCCTCGCAGGTCGTCAAGGGCGTGCTGCACGGGCTGCGCGACGACGGGCCGCGCACGCCGGGCTGATGCCGCGAGCCTCCCGCTCCCCGGCGAGCTCGATCGTGAGGTGAGCCGCGGCTCGGGCGACGCGACGGATCGGGCCTCGAGGCACGCCGACACGGCGACACGATCGTGCCGGCAGCGGGCGGCGCTCGTGTGCGACCTAGTAGGACTTTGTTACTCCCTTCGATGGAAGAGGGTGAGCTGGTCGAGGTCGACCGGCTGGTTGCAGGTGCGGCAGCGGCCGTTCCAGCAGCGCAGGACGGGCTGGAGGAGTAGCACCGTCTGCGGCAGTGTCAGTCCGGCCGCCGCGCTTTTGGGTGGAGCCGTTCGAGGGTGAGGAAGGCGTGCGCGCAGGTGACGAG
>JAOUEK010000286.1 GCA_029858755.1 Thermoleophilia bacterium | reverse complement strand
GTGCGGGCACGAGCCCCTGACGGTCGCTCGCGGCCTCGGCCTGCGCGATCGCCTGCTCGAACGCAGCGCGAGCCAGCGCCCACGCCCCCCGCTCCCGGTAGACGCTGCCGACCTTCTCCAACGGATACGACACGAGTCGGGAGCCGAGCCGCTGGTAGAGCTGTCGCGCGCTCTCGAGGTCGGCGACCGCCTCCTCCAGTCGGCCGAGGCGGAACTGCGCCTCGCCGCGGTTGGTCAGTGCAAGGGCGCGGAAGGACGCGAAACCGGCGAGATCGGCCAGACGCAGCGCGTGCTCCAGCTCCTCGATCGCGGCCTCGTACGCGCCCTCCTCGAGATGGCGGGAGCCGCGGTTGGTGCGGACGCGGATCAGCTGCAGGACGTCGCCTGCCCGCTCCGCGTAGTCGAGCGCGCGGAGGTAGTGCGCGTCGTTTCCCCCACGGTCTCCGTCGACGGCGGCGAGCATCGCGAGCACGGTGTGGGCGGCGGCGAGCGCCTGCGGGTCGTCGGTCTTCGACGCGGCCGCGAAGGCGGCGTCGGCGTCGGCCCGGCACTCGTCGATCTCTCCGCGCAGCCAGAGCGCGCTCGCGCGCCACGCGAGCAGCAGCGCCCGGTCGCGGCTCGCGTCTGTCGACTCCTCCACCGCGCGGTAGACGCGAAGCGCCTCGTCGAGGTGGCCGCGGAGGTGGTGGATCAGGCCGAGCCGCCAGGCCACGTCGTCCGAGAGCGGCTCTCCGGGGGCGGCGGCCCCCTCGTAGCAGGTGATCGCCCCGTCCCAGTCGCCGCGCCGCTGGCGCACGTCGCCCGCGAGACGGAAGAGCGAGGGCGTCAGCTGCGCTTCCGGCACAGCCTCCAGCGCACGCTCGAGCGTCGCCACCGCTCCCGTGGCCAGGAGTCGCTGCCCGTGCCGCTCCAGCAGCCGAGCGACGGCGCCGTCATCGGCGGCCTCCACGAGCACGGCGAGCGCCGCGTCGGGCGCGCCGTGCTCCTCGAGCCAGGACGCGGCGGCAGTGCAGAGGCGTGCGCGTTCCTCGTCGTCGAGCGGAAGTGAGGCGAGGGCGTACTCGCGCACCGGCGTCGTCAGCGAGTACCAGCCGACGCCGCGGCCGCGCGGCTCGACGAAGACCCCGCTGCGCGCGAGCGCGGCGAGGAGAGCGCCGGCGCCGTCGATGCCGAGGGCCTCGCAGAGCTCCGGTGTGAAGCGCCCGATCGGAGCGACCGCTTGCACGAGGCGGCGCACGTCCGGGCTCTCGAGCGCGAGCACCTCTGCCGCGAGGTAGCCGTACAGGGAGCCGCCCGGGCGCCTCAGCCGCTCGAGCACCGTGAGCGCCTCCTCGGCGGGCGCGCGGCCGAGCGCCTCGATCGCGAGCCTCACCGCAGCCGGCCAGCCGGAGCAGGCCTCGTGGATCGCCGCAGCGGCGCCGGGCGGCGTCGTCGTCCCGACCGCCTCGATCAGGCCCGCGACCTCGTCGGCGTCGAGCCGGAGGTCGGCGGCGTCGACGTCGAGGACCTGTCCCTGCCCGCGCAGGCGGTCGACTCGGAGCTGGGGCTCGCGGCGCGAGGCCACGACCAGGTGCAGCCCCGGCGGGGCCTGCAGCGCGAGCGACTCGAGGAAGGCCGTCGACCCGCCGCCGTCCCCGAGCTCGTGGACGTCGTCGAGCACGACGAGGAGCCCGCGCGTCAGCGACTCGTCGAGTGCCTGCGCCAGCGTGGCCGCGGCGACCTGGGCGCTCCGGCTCTCGTCGCCGGAGGCGTCCGGCCCGCGCGTTCCGGCGAGGATTCCCGCGAGGTCGGCCGGCAGGGCCGGCAACCGGAGTCGAAGGGCGTCCACGAGCCCGCGCGCGAGCGTGGCCAGCACGCGATCGTCCGGCGTCACCGTGTACCAGGCGGACGGTGTGCCCGCGGCCCAGCCGGCCAGCGTCGTCGTCTTCCCGAACCCGGCGTCTGCGACGACGATCGTCAGCCGGCGCCCGAGTGCCTCGGTGAGCAGGAGGTCGAGGCGCGGCCGCGCCACGAGCGTGGCTGGAGGCGGTGGCGGGGCCAGCTTCGACGGCGCCGTGGAGGGTGTGGGTGCCATGCCCACGTAGATACACGTCGGCGGCGAGCCGTGCGCGCATGAGCGGCTCACGCGATTCCGAGGCCACGTCGTGCCGGCAGAAACCGCACCCAAAGGGGAGCGAAAGGGTGGGGGACGAGGATGGCTGCATGGTGACGTTCGTCGTCCGGCTCTGGACGCCCCCCGACGACGCCGCCGCGGAGGAGTTGCGAGGCGTCGTCGAGCAGATCGGGCACGGAGAGGGGCCCCGGACCTTCCGCAGCGAGGAGGAGTTGCTCGAGGCGCTGCGGGCGGCGCTCCCGGCCGTTCGGCACGACGCCGAGCGGTAGCGCCGGCCGGGTAGTCTCGCGGGCGTGCGGGTCGCACTCGACGTCAACGGCGAGCGCCACGTGCTCGACGTCAGCGACACGCGGCGGCTCGTCGACGTGCTGCGCGACGACCTCGGCCTCACCGGCACGAAGGTCGGCTGCGCCGAGGGCGCGTGCGGGGCGTGCGCGGTGCTCCTCGACGGGCGGCCGGTCGCGTCGTGCCTGCTGCTCGCTGCGCAGGCTGAGGGATGCTCCGTGACGACGATCGAGGGCATCTCGCGAGGGGGGCCGACGCCGCTGCAGGAGGCGTTCGTGGCCGAGGACGCGCTCCAGTGCGGCTACTGCACCCCGGGGCAGGTGGTGAGCGCGACCGCCCTGCTCGCGTCGCTGCCGCAGCCGACGCCGGAGCAGGTGCGCGCCGCGATGGTGGGCAACCTGTGCCGCTGCGGCGCCTACCCCAGGATCGAGCGCGCTGTGTTGCGAGCGTCGGGGCAGGGCGTGGACTGATGGCGCGGTTCGTCAAGACACAGCGCGAGCTGGAGGGTCGGTTCGAGGACGTCTTCGTGCTCGTCGACGACGACGACCCGACCGAGCCGTGGGAGGCGGGCGCCGAGCTGCGTCACGTCGGCCGCCCCGCGTCGCGGCAGGACGGCTTGGTCCGGGTCACCGGGGCGGCGCGGTACACGGTCGACGTGCAGCTGGCGGGGATGCTGGAGGGCGCCGTGCTCCGCTCCCCGGTCGCGCACGGCCGGCTCACCGCGCTCGCGCTGGACGCTGCGCGCGCCGTGCCGGGCGTGCGCGCGGTGATCGGCCCGGGTTCCGAGGTCGGCTACGAGGGCGAGCCGTTGCTCACCGCCGAGCCCACGTGGGTCGGCGACCCCATCGCCGCTGTCGCCGCGGACACGCCGGAGCAGGCCGCCGCAGCGCTGGCCGCGCTGGCGCCGGTGTTCGAGCCGCTCGCCCACGTCGTCGACCCCGACGAGGCGCTGCGCGACCAGCGCTTCACGAAGGACCCGGTCGAGGACGCCCGCGGCGACGTCGACGGCGCCTGGGGCGAGGCGGACGTGGTCGTCGAGCTCGAGGTGGAGACGCCCGGGCACCTGCAGACGCCGCTCGAGCCGCACGCGGCCGTGGCCCGCTGGGACGGTGACGACCTCACCGCATGGGTGTCGACCCAGGGCATGTTCGACGCGCGGACAGAGCTCGCCCGGCGGTTCGGGCTGCCGAAGGAGCGCGTGCGAGTGCTCACCGAGTTCTTCGGCGGCGGCTTCGGGGGCAAGCAGGGCGCCGGCACCGAGGCGATCCTCGCCGCCGAGCTCGCCCGCGTCACCGGCAGGCCGGTGCGGGTGGTCAACGACCGGCACGCCGAGCAGCTCGCCGGCGGCCGCCGGGCCTGGACGCGTCAGACGGTCAAGCTCGGCGCGCGTGGCGACGG
>JAOUEK010000285.1 GCA_029858755.1 Thermoleophilia bacterium | reverse complement strand
TGCTCGCCGACGAGGGTGTGCGCGTCGTCGCCGTGTCCGACTCCAAGGGTGGTGTCTACAACCCGTACGGCATCGACGTCTCCGCGGCGATCGCGTACAAGGGCGAGCACGGCGCGCTCACCGGGCTGATCGGCGGCGACCCGATCACGAACGACGAGCTGATCGAGCTCGACTGCGACGTGCTCGTGCCGTGCGCGCTCGAGCAGGTGATCACGGGCACGAACGCGGCCAGCGTCAAGGCTCGCATGATCTGCGAAGGGGCGAACGGCCCGGTCACGCCGACAGCCGACGAGATCCTCGAGGATCGCGGCATCCTCGTGCTCCCCGACGTGCTCGCGAACGCGGGCGGGGTGGTCGTTTCGTACTTCGAGTGGGTGCAGGGGCTGCAGGAGTACTTCTGGAAGGAGTACGAGGTGAACGCCAAGCTGAACGACATCACCGTGCGCGCCTTCGAGGAGACCTGGCAGGCGAAGGAGCGGTTCGGCACCAGCATGCGGGTGGCCGCGTACGGGCTTGCGGTGCAGCGCGTCGCGGAGGCGACGACGATCCGCGGCCTCTACCCGTAGGCCTCGACGGGGCGCCGTGGCCGTCCCGCACGTGACCCTCTACGTCGCCGACGGCTGCCATCTCTGCGAGGCCGCCCTCGAGGTCGTCGAGGCGGTGCGCCGCGACACGCCGTTCGCGCTCACCGTGGTCGACATCGGCGGCGACGACCAGCTCGAGCGCGCGTACCGTGTCGACCTCCCGGTGCTCGAGATCGACGGGGAGCGGGCGTTCCGTTACGTCGTCACGGCGGGTGGGCTGCGGGAGCGGCTGACGTCGCGCGCCTGACGGTTCCCTCTGCGACAGCGGGATGGCCCAGGCAGACTGTGGCGCAGCTGACGAGCTCGTCGTCCCGGGGCGGCGCAGACCGAGGAGAGGCATGGCGGATCGACTGACGGTTGGAGTGGCTGCGAGGCTGTCCCGGTACCTGCAGGTGCTGACGCAGGCGAAGAAGATGGGCAAGGATCGGATCTCCTCGCAGGAGATCGCCGAGTACACGAACATCAACGCGACGCAGATCCGGCGCGACCTCTCCGGGTTCGGCAAGTTCGGCAAGCGGGGCGTCGGGTACCAGATCGACTCGTTGCTCGCCGAGATCCGCAAGATCCTGCGCACGCAGGGGCAGCACAACATCGCCCTCGTCGGTGCCGGTCGCCTCGGCGAGGCGATCGCCGGCTCGCCGATCTTCGCGGAGCACGGGATCACCGTGGCCGCGGTCTTCGACACCGACCCCGCGAAGGTCGGGCGGTCGATCAGCGGGGTGGCGATCAGCCCGCTCGAGGACGTCGACCGGATCGCGGCCGAGCGCAACATCATCGTCGGCGTGCTCGCCGTCCCGGCAGCGAGCGCTCAGGACGCCGCCGACGCCCTCGTCGGCGCAGGGGTGAAGATCATCTTCAACTACTCCGAAGCGCTGCTCGACACGCCGCCCGACGTGCAGGTGCACACGTCGAACCCCGCCGTCGAGCTCCTCTACGCCCTCTACTTCCACCTGGCCTGAGGCCGGGTTCGTGCCGGGCTTGAGCCCGGCGCGGGGTCGCGTGGCGGCTCGGCTCGCTGCGCGGGTGGCGTGCGCGTGATGGCAGGCCGGCGTAGCCGGCACCCGTGCTCGCACCAGGCCGACGGCTGTCGTCGGACCTTCAGTCCGACGACAGCTGTTCGGGTCGAACCGACGCCCGGCTCGTCAGCAGGCAGGATGGGCCGGTGCGCATCGTCCTCTGGCACGGCTACCTGCTCGGCGGCACGGGGTCGAACGTCTACACGCGCCAACTCGCGCGGGAGTGGAGTCGCGCCGGCCACGACGTCGTCGTGGTCTCTCAGGAGCCGCGCCCGGATCGCTACGACCTCGGCGGTGCAGCGACACGCCGGCCGGACGTGGGCGGGCTCCTGCCAGTGTTCGTGCTCGACCGCTACGAGGGCTTCCCCGACGTGCGCCGGCTCGCGGAGTGCTCGCGGGACGAGCTCGAGCGGTGGGTCGGGGTCAACGCCGCTGTTGTCCGGGAGGAGCTTCCGGCCGACCTCGTGCTCGCGAACCACGTGCTCCTCGGCGGCCCCGTCGGCGCAGCGAGCGGGGCGCCGTTCGCGGTGAAGGCGCACGGCTCGGAGCTCGAGTACGCGATGCGCGGGAACGCGCCGCTCTCCCGGTGGGGCGCCGAGGCGCTCGCGTCCGCCCGGGCGACGTTCGTGGGCTCGGCGCACGTCCGGCAGGTGCTGGAGGAGGTCTGCGGCCACGTCGACAACGTGCACGAGGTACCGCCCGGGGTGGACGTCGACGAGTGGGTGCCCGAGCGGCGCGACGTCGCCCTCGCGAGGCTCGTCGCCGAGGCACAGGCCGACGCGCCGAACCCGGGCAACCGCGAGGAGCGCCTCCCGGACGACGGCAACGCCGCCCGCCTCCTGGCCTTCCTGGCCGGTGGCGACCGCGTGATCGTCTACTTCGGGAAGCTGATCCCGCAGAAGGGCGTGGATGTGCTGCTGACCGCGATGTCGGGCCTCGTGGCGCGCGTGGTCGTCGTCGGCTTCGGCCCCGAGCGCCCGGCCCTGGAGGCTCTCGCCGCCGACCTCGGCGTCGCCGCGCTCTTCACAGGTCCCCTCGAGCACCGTCACCTGCGGCACCTGCTGGCACTGGCGGACGCCTGCGTCGTGCCGTCGGTCTTCCCGGAGGCCTTCGGCATGGTCGCCGCGGAGGCGGCCGCCGCCGGCTGCCCGCCCGTGGTCGCCCGGCACTCCGGGCTCGCGGAGGTGGCGGCCGGCCTGGAGGCCGAGCTCCCGGACACGCTCGGGCAGCTGGTCGCGTTTCCCACCGGCGACAGCGCAGCGCTACGCGCGCGACTCGATGCCCTCCTCGGCCTTTCTTCCAGCGAGCGCGAGGCGCTCCGCGTCTCCGTGCGTCGCGCGGCCGAGCTGCGCTGGAGCTGGTCGGGGGTCGCCCGGCGCCTGCTCGAGCTGGCCGGCTGAGCTTCTGCCGGGCCGGCCTCGCATGCGCTCGCCGTGGCGTTGCTTCCCGGATGGAAGCGTTGGCTAGGCTTGTGCGTCCATGGGCGACACGCAGACGGTTCCCTACGAGCAGCTGCTGCGAGAGGCGCGAGAGCGCTTCGACGCGGCGCCCGACCTGACGGTCGCCGTCGAGGAGGAGTTCGCGCTCCTCGACCCCGAGACCCTCGACCTCGTCAGCCGCTTCGAGGAGCTGCAGGCCGCCGCCGCCGGCACGACCCTGGCGCCGAACCTCGTCGGCGAGCTGATCGCGTCGGAGGTGGAGATCAAGACCGGGCGCCTCGCGAGCGTCCTCGACCTGCCGGCGGCGATGGAGGAGCGACGCGCCGAGCTGCAGGCGCTCGTCGAGACCCTCGGGATCGAGCTCGGTGCCACGGGCACGCACCCCTGGGCCGACTGGAAGGCGCAACGGATCATCGACACGCCCCACTACCGGCGCAACGACCAGCTGCTCCGCTACGTGGTCTGGCGGAACAACACCTTCGGGCTCCACGTGCACGTCGGCATCCGGGGCGCCGATCGCGCTGTGGCGGTGTGCGACGCGCTGCGCAACTGGCTCCCGGAGCTGCTCGCGCTCTCTGCGAGCTCCCCGTTCCTGGAGGGGATCGATACCGGACTGCACTCGGCCCGCACGCAGATCTTCACCCGCTTCTTCCCGCGCTGCGGCATCCCCGATGCATACGGAAGCTGGGACGCGTTCGAGGCGTACGTGCGCTTCCTCTACGAGACCCGCTCGGTCGACGAGCACACCCAGCTCTGGTGGAGC
>JAOUEK010000284.1 GCA_029858755.1 Thermoleophilia bacterium | reverse complement strand
GCTCGAGCGCGACCGCCACGACGAGCTGATCGCCGAGCTGCGAGCAGCCGGCGCCCGCGTCAACCTGATCCGGGACGGAGACGTCGCGCCCGCGATCGCGGCCGCGCAGCCGTTCACCGGCGTCGACATGCTGATGGGGATCGGTGGCACGCCGGAGGGCGTGATCTCCGCCGCCGCCATCAAGTGCGTCGGCGGCGCGCTCCAGGGGAAGCTGTGGCCGAGGAACGACGGCGAGCGCCGTCGCCTGCTCGATGCCGGGTTCGAGCTCGATCGGGTGCTCACGGCGGACGACCTCGTCACGGGCGAGGACGTCTTCGTTGCGGCGACCGGCGTCACCGGAGGTGCGCTGCTTCGTGGCGTCCGCGTCACCGGCGCCGGTGCCGAGACCGAGTCGATCGTGATGCGCTCGCGCTCGGGCACCGTGCGGCGGATCGCCGCCTTCCACCCGGCGGACAAGCTCGTGACCCTGAACGAGGAAGGAGAGCGCTGATGGCTGCGCACGACCTGAACGCGATCGCCACGTCGATCGTCGCCGACCACAAGGGCATCCTCGCCGCAGACGAGTCCACCGGCACGATCAAGAAGCGCCTGGACTCGATCGGCGTCGAGTCCACCGAGGAGACCCGCCGCGCCTACCGGAACCTGCTCTTCACGACACCCGGCTTCGAGGAGCACGTCGGCGGCGTGATCCTGTACGACGAGACGCTGCGCCAGGCCTCGGACGACGGCACGCCGTTCGCGGAGCTGCTCGCCTCGAAGGGCGTGGTGCCCGGGATCAAGGTGGACACCGGGGCGAAGCCGCTCGCGCTCTCGCCGGGGGAGACCGTCACCGAGGGCCTCGACGGCCTGCGGGAACGGCTCGCCGAGTACTTCGAGCTGGGAGCGCGCTTCGCCAAGTGGCGCGCCGTGATCACGATCGGCGACGGACTGCCCACGACGAACTGCCTCCATGCGAACGCGCACGCGCTGGCTCGGTACGCGGCGCTCGTGCAGGAGGCGGGCATGGTGCCGATCGTCGAGCCCGAGGTGCTGATGGACGGCGACAACACGATCGAGCGCTGCTACGAGGTCACCGCGCGCACGCTGCACCTGGTCTACGACGAGCTCGACCGCGCCGACGTCGAACTGGAGGGCACCCTGCTGAAGCCGAACATGGTGATCTCGGGCAAGGGCTGCCCGGAGCAGGCGGACGCACAGCGCATCGCCGAGCTCACGGTCGACTGCTTCCGCAGGCACGTTCCGGCGGCGGTGCCCGGGATCGTGTTCCTCTCGGGCGGGCAGACCGAGGTGCAGGCGACCGAGAACCTCGACGCGATCAACCGCGTCGGCGGCGCGTGGCCGCTCTCGTTCTCGTACGGCCGCGCGCTGCAGCAGTCGGCGCTGAAGGCATGGGGTGGCGAGGCCGCGAACGTCGAGGCAGCGCAGGCCGCGTTCCTCCACCGCGCGCGCATGAACTCGCGCGCCGTGGCGGGCGAGTGGGAGGCCGAGCTGGAGCAGGCGGTTCCCGCGTAGGCGGCCGCTCGGTCGACGGAGAGCCAGGCGTCGGGCTTCAGCCCGACGCCGGGTTGTCGGCGTCGCCCGGCACGACCTTCCCGGGGTTCATGATCCCGTGGGGGTCGAAGACGCCCTTGACGCCGCGGTAGAGCGGCAGCAGGTCGGGGTGCTCGAGTGCGAGCGCGCCCACCTTGCCGAGGCCGATGCCGTGCTCGCCGGTGCAGGTGCCGCCGCGGGCGAGCGCGTCGCGGACGAGCGCGTCGGAGAGCTGGTGCCACCGGGACACCTCCTCGGCGTCGTCCGGGTCGAGCGTCACGCCGACGTGGAAGTTGCCGTCGCCGACGTGGCCCAGGATCCCGCCGCGGAGGCCGAGGCGCTCCAGCTCTGCCTGTGCCAGGGCGACGGCTCCGGCGAGCTGCGAGACGGGAACGCACGTGTCGGTCGAGCAGTGCCGCATCCCCGGCCACAGCTGCGACCACGAGTACGCCGCGTCGTGACGGGCCGACCACAGCCGGGATCGCGCCTCCGCCGCCCGCTCGTGTGCGACGTCGACGGCCCCCTCGGCCTCGGCGAGCGCGAGCACGAGCTCCAGGTCGCCGTCCACCGACGCCCGGGTGCCCGCGGCCTCGACGAGCAGGCACGGCACCTCCGGGTACGACGTCCCGCTGTAGAGGTTGATCGCCGTCATGTTCAGCGTGTCCACGAGCTCGATGCGCGTGACGCCTGCGCCGACGGAGACGGCGGCGACGGCGCAGCGGACGGCGGCGTCGAGCGTCGGGAACGAGATGCGGGCCGCGACGACGTGCTCCGGGATGCCGTGCAGCCGCAGCGTCAGCGCGGTGATCACCGCGAGCGTCCCCTCCGAGCCGACGAGCAGGCTCGTCAGGTCGTAGCCGGCGGAGGTCTTCGGCGCGTGGCTGCCCGTGCGGATCACACGGCCACCGGGGAGCACCGCCTCCAGCGCCAGCACCTGGGCGCGCATCTTCCCGTAGCGGACGGTCGTGGTCCCGGAGGCGTTCGTCGCGGCCATCCCGCCGAGCGTCGCGTCGGCGCCGGGGTCGACGGGGAACTGGAGGCCGTGCTCCCCTGCAGCCCGGTTGAGGGCGTTGCGCGTGACCCCCGCCTGCACGACTGCGAGCAGGTTCTCCGGCTCGACCGCGACGATGCGATCCATGCGCGTGAGGTCGATGCTGATGCCGCCCGCGACCGGGATCACGTGCCCCTCGAGGCTCGAGCCGGCACCGAAGGGCGTGACGGGGACGCGGTGCCGGTCGGCGAGCGCCAGCACCGCCGACACCTCGTGCGTCGCGGTCGGGTAGACGACCACATCGGGGCGCACCGGATGGTGGAACGTCATGTCCTCGGAGTGCAGGTCTCGGTCGGAGTCGCCGGCGGAGACCCGGCTCGCATCGCCGCCGAGCGCCGCCACGAGGCCGTCGACGAGATCGGCGGAAGGTAGTGCGCTCACGAGCGCACTCTGCCGGATGCGCGCGACCCACGGGTGGCCGATCCGGCGCGCCACCGAACACGGATCCGTGGCAATCCCGGATGCGGCGGCGCTACGCGGCCTGGGAGGATGGTGTCTACGAAAGGAGCTCCCATGCCCAAGACGATGCAGGGCAAGCCGGTACGGGTCGGCGACACCATCGAGATCACGGGCCATTCGGTCGGGGACGCCCCCAAGACCGCCGAGATCCTCGAGGTGCTCGGCGAGCCCGGCCACGAGCACTTCCGCGTTCGCTGGGAGGACGGCCACGAGTCGATCTTCTTCCCGGGCGCGGACGCGGTCGTGCGTCGGCCCAAGCCCACCCGCTGACCCTTCGACCTGTCACGATCGCGCCGACCGCGAGACCGTCGTCGTGACGGCCCGACCGAGGAGGCGCGATGACGCTCACCGAACGCCAGCAGGAGCTCTGCACGACCAGCCGCTGGGACTTCAGCGACCTGCGTGTGCTCTACGTCAACTGCACGCTGAAGCCGTCACCGCAGCAGTCCCACACACAGGGCCTGATGGACGTCTCGATGGCGATCATGGAGGCGAACGGCGTCGCCGTCGACCTGATCCGGCTGGTCGACCACGACGTCGCGCCCGGCGTCTACCCGGACATGCGCGACCACGGGGCCGCGAGCGACGAGTGGCCCGAGCTGTACGCGCGCGTCCAGGCTGCGGACGTCCTGGTCGTCGGCACGCCGATCTGGCTCGGCGAGAAGTCGTCCGTGTGCACGCACCTGATCGAGCGCTTGTACGGGAACTCCGCCGAGCTCAACGAGCACGGCCAGTACGCCTACTACGGGAAGGTCGGCGGCTGCCTCGTGACCG
>JAOUEK010000283.1 GCA_029858755.1 Thermoleophilia bacterium | reverse complement strand
AGCGCCCATCGTCCACTCCACCTCTCGCTCGGCGTCGTGAGCGAAGCCGCCGGCGTAGAAGGCGTTCAGGGCGGGCGAGCGCGGTGCCAGCTTGCGCAGGAACAGGTACTCGGTGGCGAGCCGCCAGAGTGTCGGGAACCCGCGCACGGAGCGCTGCAGCGACCCGTCCGGATGCTGGAGTCGCGGCCCGATCCACGCCGCGCGCGGCCGCCGCCTCGCCACCGCGACCAGGCGCTCGACCGCGTCGTCGACCGGCCAGGCGTCGGAGTTGAGGACGAGCACGAGCTCGGCCGTCGTCTCGGAGAGGCCCCGGTTCCAGCCGGCGCAGAGCGCGACGTTCTCCTGCTCGACGAGCCGCACCTCGGGATGACGCTCACGCACGACGGCCACCGTGCCGTCGCGCGAGCCGTGGTCGACGACGACGGTCTCGATCCCCCGGAGCGCGTCGAGACACTGCTCGATCCACGGGAGGCCGTCGTAGGTGACGACGACCGCGGCCACGTCGACCGCGCGCTCACCCATGCTCGACGCGCGGGTTCCGGGCCCCGCCGCGAAGCCCCTCGTAGAGGAGGATCGCCGCCCCCGGGAGCGCCAGCACCACGACCACGACGAAGAACAGGAACCCTGCGGCGAACGCCTCGGCCGCGGGCACCCCGACCGAGCCGAGGAAGCTGACGAAGAACGCCTCGCGCACCGCGATCCCGTTGAGCGTGAACGGGACGAGCAGGACGAGGAAGAAGAGCGGCCCCATCACGTAGTAGATGCGGGGGCCGAGCTCGATCCCGACCGCCTTCGCAGCCGCCCAGATGGCCAGCACGCGCACGGCCTGCAGGCCGGTGGTGAAGGCGAACGTTCCCGCGAGCAGCCGCGGGTGCCCGCGGTAGTGGTGGACGCCTTCGTAGAAGGCACGCAGCACGCGGTCGAGGCGCACGCGGCGGAGCACCGGCTGCAGGAGCGCGAGCAGCGGACGGGCCGAGCGCGCGAAGAAGAGGAAGAGCAGGACGATCGTGCCGAGCACGAACAACCCCTCGACCCAGATGTACGCGCTCACGTCGTAGTGGCCGATCGCGAGCAGGAAGCCCACCGCCCCGAGCAGGAGGGTCGCCGCGCCGCCGAGGCCCCGCTCGAGCAGCACGATCGCGGTCAGGTCGGCGGTGCGCCCGGGATGGCGCCGAGACGACTCCACGATCCGTGAGGCGTCGCCGCCGATCGAGGTCGGCAGCACCTGGCCGGCGGTGTACGAGACCAGGTACGAGCGGGTCAGCCACGGCAGGCGCTCCTGCATGCCCTGGGCGGCGAGCAGCCACTTCCAGCGCAGCGCCATCAGCGGGGCGGTACCGACCATGATCACGATCGCCAGCACGAGCCACGCCGGCTCGGCGTCGAGCAACACGTCGATCGTGCGCCCGAGGTCGACCTTCCAGACGAGGTACCCGACGGCGACGGCGGTGAGCGCGACGGTGCCGAGGATGCGGGTGCGGCGGCTCATCCCGTGAACCGCGCGTGCACCCGCCGCAGCGCGTCGACGGCGTCGAGGACGTCCACGTCGGCGTGCGCCGGCGAGACGGGGAGCGACAGCACCTCGCGCCCGGCACGCTCGGCGACCCGCAACGCAGGCTGCTCCGGGTAGCGGGAGCGGAACCACGTCAGCGTGTGCACCGGCAGGAAATGGACGCTCGTCGCCACGAGCTCCTCCTCGAGCGCCGCTACGTACTCGTCACGGGTCGCGCCCGCGCGCCCGGGGTCGACCCGCACCACGTAGAGGTGGTGGGCGTGCTCGTCGCGCGGGTCGCGCGCGAGCGGCGTGATCCCCTCCAGGTCGGCGACGCCCTCGTCCCAGAGCGCGAACTGGCGCGCGCGGATCTCTCCGTGGACGGCGAGCTTGTCGAGCTGGACGAGCGCGATCGCGGCGAGCACGTCCGGCAGGTTCGCCTTGAAGCCCGGCACCACCTGGTCGTACAGGCCGCCGCCGGCACGGCGCGTGAGCCGCATCGCGCGCACCGCGTCGGCGGTGTCGTCCCGGCTGGTCGCGAGGAGCCCGCCCTCGCCGGCAGCGAGGTTCTTGGTCGCGTACAGCGAGAAGCACGTGACGTCGGCGATGGAGCCGACCTTGCGCCCACGGTAGCGCGCCTCGAGCGCGTGGGCGGCGTCCTCCACGACGGGCGGGCCGAGCGCGAGCAGCGCGTCGAGGTCGGCGGGCTGCCCGGCGAGATCGACCGGCAGGATCGCCTTCGTGCGCTCGCCGACCAGCGCGGGCACGAGGTCGGGGTCGATCGTCAGGTCGCTCTCGCGCACGTCGCAGAAGACGGGGGTCGCACCGCAGTGCTCGATCACGTTCGCTGTCGCGGGCCAGGTGATCGGGCTCGTGACGACCTCGTCGCCGGGCCCGACGCCGAGCGCCACGAGCGCCAGGTGCAGCGCGGCGGTGCCGGACGACACGGCCAGCACGTGCTTCGCCTCGAGGTACGGGCCGAGGCGCTCCTCGAGGAGCGCCGCACGGGGGCCGCTCGTGAGCCAGCCCGAGCGCATCGTCTCGGCGACCGCCTCGATCTCCTCCTCGCCGATGGCCGGCGGCTGGAAGCCGAGGCGCGTGCTACGGCGCGTCCGCATCGACCCGGAAGCGTACGGACTCCGCCGCACGACGGCCCCTCGCGAGCGCGTCGTCGCGCGAGTCGCCGACGGCGAGGATCGCCCCGGCCCGGTCGGCGCCGCGGCGAAGCGGCCCGAAGCGCCACCCGGGCCTGCGGTAGAGCCAGGCCCGGCGCACGCCTGCGAGCGCCTCGGCCTCCACCACACCCTCGACCGCGCGCAGCACGCCCTCGGGGGCAACGAGGAACACCACGCACGCCCCGCCCGCCTCCACCGCACCCACACGTCCTTGTAACTGATCGTCACAAGGCTCCCCGAGCGCGAAGCTGACGGCGAGGCCGTTGAGGTCGACGCCGGTCGCCGCCTCGACCAAGTCCGCGTCGTGGCCACCGCCGAGGCGTGCGGCCACCTCCATCACCCGCGGGCCGTCCGCGGAGAGCCGCAGCTGCGTATAGGAGGGACCGTGCCTGATCCCCACCGCCGCCGCTGCGGCGCGCGCCGCGTCGACGGCGGCCGAGACGTCGGCCGACGCGGGCCACGCGTGCGCGAGCGCGACGCCGAACGCCGGGGGCTCGGCGGTGAGGCGATCGGTGACGGCCAGCGGCACGAACGAGCCGTCGACGCCGACTGCGATCACGGTCACCTCGGGGCCGTCCACGAACTCCTCCACGAGCACCGCACCGGTGCGCGACTCGGCGGCGGCGCGGCGCAGCGCCCCTGCCAGCGCCGCCTCCTCGCGAACCAGGGTCAGCCCCCGCTGTCCCTGACGATCCGCGGCCTTGACCACGCACGGCAGCGCCACCTCGGTGGCGGCAGCGGGCATCGGCCCCACGCCTGGTTCACGCGACCCGAGCTCCAGCTCCCTCGCATGGGGCACTCCCGCGGCGGCGAATCGCTCGCGCTGCCGCGGCTTCGAGGTGACGACGGCGCCGGTGGCCGCGTCGATCGGGTGGGGCAGGCCGAGCCGCTCCGCGATCCGCGCCGCGATGCCGACCGGCCAGTCGCCGCCCGGGGAGACGACGCCGTGGATCTCCCGTGCCCGCGCGAGCCGGCCGAGCGCCTCCTCGTCCTCGGACGAGATCACTGCGCGCTCGTCGGCGAGCGCAAAGCCGGGTGCCGACGGGTCGCGGTCGGCGACGACGAGGTGCAGGTCGCCCCTGGCCCGGGCGGCCTCCAGCAGCCCGAGCTGCGCCGGCCCGGCTCCGAGCACGAGCAGCCGTCGCACGCGCCGCTACGCCCGG
>JAOUEK010000006.1 GCA_029858755.1 Thermoleophilia bacterium | reverse complement strand
GCCCTCGACCACTCGGATTCCACCGAGATGGGTGAGCGTGACCGACAGCCCGTCGCCCGTGAGGATGCTGACGGTCTTGCCGTGGCGTGGCACGGTGCCGGCGAACGTCACGGTGCCCGCGGCGGGGGCGTGGACGGGCTCGGCGTCGGCAGCGGCGACGTCGACGCCGCGATGCTGCCCACCCGCGTAGGGGTCGTCACCGAGGAGGAACGGACGGAGCACGGCTCCCTCCGCCGGCCACGACCACGCGGCCGCCCACGAGGGCGCTGCCAACACGGCCGCGATCGCCCCCAGGAGAACGATCGACCTCATCGACCGGGACACGACTCGTCACCTCCGTTGCTCGAAATGACAACTGAGACGCCAGCGTAGCGAAGCGCCCGCATCGTTGTCAAGTCCGACTACAGCGTCGAGCGGTAGAGCGTGTTGCGCGGGGCGCCGGTCAGCCGCGCGACGACGTCCACGGCGGTGCGATGCGCCGCCCCTGCACCCACCAGCTCCGCGACGGCGGCAACGGCGGTCGCGGTCGCCTCGTCCCCTTCGCCTCGGGCAGTGGCGCCCCCGATCACCACGGTCACCTCCCCGCGCACGCCTGCGCCGAGCCGCGCCGCGAGCTCGGCGGCCGTGCCGCGCACGACCTCCTCGTGCACCTTGGTCAGCTCACGGCACACCGCTACGGGCCTCGCCGGGTCGGCCGCGGCCAGGCTGGCGAGCGAGGCGGCCAGGCGCTGCGGCGACTCGAACGCCACGCAGGGGGTGGCAACGGTCGAGAGCTCGTCCCACAACGCGTCCCGCTCCCCCTGCTTGCGAGGGAGCCAGCCGAGAAAGCGGTAGCCGTCGCCGGCCAGCCCGCTCACGACGAGCGCTGCCTCCACTGCGGACGGGCCGGGGAGCACGGTGACCGGGACGCCCGCCTCGAGCGCCGCGCTCACGAGCCGCGCGCCCGGGTCGTTGACGAGCGGGATCCCGGCGTCCGAGACGAGCGCGACCTGCTCGCCCGCCAACAGCCGTGCTACCACCTCGCCCACGCGCCCGGCCTCGTTGTGACGGTGATGGCTCCGCAGAGCGCGGGCCCGGATCGCGTGGCGATCGAGCAGCCGCCGCGTGTGGCGCGTGTCCTCGCACAAGACGAGGTCGGCCTCGCGCAGCTCGTGCAGCACGCGGAGCGTGACGTCGTCGAGGTTGCCGATCGGCGTCGCACACACCGCGAGCGGCATCGCCCTACCGCCCCTTCATGGCCCGCGGTAGCGTCCCCCGGCGCACCACTAGCGCTCCCCGTCGAGCGCCTGGAAGCCGACGAGACCTGCGCCGACGAGGCCGGCGGAGGCTCCGAGCTCCGCAGCGACGATGGTCAGCCGCTCGTCGGCCGGCTGCACCGCTTCGCGCCGTGCGACCTCGCGGGCGGCGTCGAGGAGGAAGTCGCCGGCCGCGGCACCGAAGCCGCCGCCCACGACGATCAGCTCGGGGTCGAAGATGTTGACGAGCGAGCCGATCGCCGCGCCCAGCAACCGCCCCATCCGGGCGAGCGCCTGCACGGCCGGCCCATCGCCGGCGCGGGCACGGGAGACGAGCGCGTGGGCGTCTGCGTCCGGGCCGTACAGCACGCGCGCGGCGCCGTCTGCTGCGTGCCCCGACGCAACGCCCTCCAGGTGGCCTCTGCCGTGGCAGCTGCCCTGGCACGGTGGCCCGTCGAGCTCGACGACGACGTGGCCCAGCTCCGCCCAGCCGCGGTAGAGCCGGCCGTCGAGGACGATGCCACCCCCGACGCCGGTGCCGAGCACGAGCATCACGAGGTCGTGGGTGCCGCGGCCCGCCCCGACGCGCCACTCGGCCAGCGCCGCGGCATTGCCGTCGTTCTCGACCCCCACGGGCCGGCCGAACCGCTTCCCCAGCACCGCGTGCAGGTCGACGTCGTCGAGCGGCAGGTTCGTCGCCCGCAGCAGCACGCCGGTGCGGCGGTCGAGGTTGCCGGGCACGCCGACGCCGATCGCCGCCGCGGTGCCGTCGTCCAGGCCGGAGACGGCGCCGCAGATCGCCTCCACGACGTCCCGCTCGGACGAGGTCGGCGTCACGGCCTCGACGATCCCTTCCACCCGGCCGTCGCGGCCGACGAGGCCCGCGAGGATCTTCGTCCCGCCGAGATCGACGGCGATCACCCGGGATCCGTCCATCGCGCGGCTACCATATCGGCCCGCATGCCCGAGCAGCAGAAGCCGTACCGCCGCTACAAGGGCGGGCGGGTCAAGGGCCGGGTCCCCCTCACACGCCACACCTCGCCGCAGGCCTCGCGCCAGCCCGCGGCCGCGGCCCCGGCCCCGACTCCGACCCCGGCCCGCAGCCCGACGACGCGCTCCCGGCGGCGCCGCATCCGCCGGGGTGCCCTCGTGGGGCTCGCCGTGCTCGGCGTGCTGCTCGTGGTCTGGGCGGTGGCCGGCTTCCTCTCCTTCCGCAGCGGCGTCGCCAAGGCCAACGAGCGTGTGCCGCGGAGCGTGCTCCCGCTGCTCACGCCGCAGGACGGGTTGCTCGTGTCGAAGCCGACGACGATCCTCGTGCTGGGCACCGACGGCGGCCTACGGGCGGACCGGGCCGGGTCGAACCGCTCCGACTCGATCATGCTCCTCCGCACAGACCCCGGCACGGGCCGCCTCGCCTTCCTGTCGATCCCGAGGGACCTCCGCGTCGACATCCCCGGAGTGGGCACCGCCAAGATCAACTCCGCCTACCAGAGCGGTGGCGCCACGCTCGCGCTGCGGACGGTGAAGGAGCTGACCGGGCTCGAGGTGAACCACGTCGCGTTCGTCGACTTCGACCGCTTCGAGGAGCTGATCGACGCCGTCGGCGGGATCGACGTGACGGTGCCCGCGCCGATCGTCTCGAACCGGTTCGACTGCCCGTACGCGACCGCGGCGCGCTGCTCGCAATGGGAGGGCTGGCGGTTTGCGAAGGGCCGGCAGCACATGGACGGCCGTCGCGCGCTCGTCTACTCGCGAATCCGCGAGAACCGCCTCGACCCGTCGGAGACCGACCTCGACCGCGCGCGTCGCCAGCAGCAGGTCGTGCAGGCCACGGCGGACCGGCTGACGAGCCTCGGCGGGCTGCTGCGGCTCCCCTTCTCCGGCGGCGACGTGATGGCGCCGCTCGCCACGGACCTCGGCGCCGCGCAACTCGTCCAGCTCGGCTGGGTCTACTTCAGGGCCGACTCGGAAAAGGCCCTGCACTGCCGGCTCGGCGGAGACCCGGCGACGATCGGCGGCGAGTCGGTGATCCTGGGCTCCGAGGACAACGTCGCCACGGTGGCGATGTTCGCGGGGAAGTCCGCGCCGCTCCCACCCCCGAAAGGGCTGCTCTATGCGCCGGGCTGCGTCGTCGGCGACCGCCGCCTGTAGCACCGTGCGCCGCTCAATCCGACGCGCCGGACGACGTCGACCCCGAGCTCGACCCGGAGCCCGACGTGCCGGACGACTGCGTGTCCTTCTTCTCGGTCGACTTCTCCGAGCCGCTGTCGCCACCCGAGTCGCTCTCCTTGGCCGCAGCCTTGCGCGAGCCGCGTCCGTAGTCGGTGGAGTAGAAGCCGGAGCCCTTGAAGTGCACGGCGACCGGGAACAACACCTTCTCCACCGGGCCGGCGCCGCAGACCTCGCACCGCTCGACCGGCGGGTCGGCCATCCGCTGGAACACCTCGAAGGTGTGGCCGTCCGGGCAGCGGTACTCGTAGATCGGCACGGGGGGGCAATCTACCAGCGTCGACCCGCGCGACCCCGCGCCGCAGCGGGTGCGAGGGCGCCCCGGCAGCCACTATCGTCGCCTCCGTGACGGAGACCCTCCGGCCGGTCACGCGGCTGCCCACGGCGCCGCCACGCGCGCTGGTCGCCGCGCGCGGCTTCTGGCTCGGGGTGAGCATGGTGGTAGCCGCCGCCGCCGGGTTCCTGGCGCACCAGCTGATGGCGTGGCCGCCGCACGAGGACGAGACGCTGGCGCTGTTCGTGGGCCGCGACACGCTTCCCGGCCTGATCGACCACGTGACCCGTGATCGCGGCGGCGCGCCGCTGCACTTCCTGCTCGCCTGGGCCGTCGCGCACGCGGGTTTCGGCCTGGGGGCGTTGCGCACCCTCTCGGCCGTGTTCGCAGTGGCGAGCCTGCCGCTGATCGCCCTGCTCGGGCGGCGGCTGGCCGGCCCGCTGGTCGGCGTGACCGCGACTGCGCTCGCCGCCTGCAGCTGGGGCTTTCTCTTCCACGGCGTCTACGGACGCATGTACAGCCTCTTCCTCCTGGTGTCGACCGCCTCGTTCCTCGTCCTGCTGCGGGCGCTCGACCACGGCGGTCGCAGGCTCTGGGCCGCGTGGGTGGGGATCGGCCTGCTGGCGGTGGCGGCACACCCCTACGGTGCGCTCGTGCTCGCCGCCCAGGGTGCGTACGTGCTCGCCGAACGGCGCGACCGGATCCGCCAGGCGGCATGGGCCGGCGTCGCCGTGCTCGTGCTCGGGACGCCGTTCTGGATCACCGACCTCGTGCTCGCAGGGCGCTTCGACGTCGGCGTGGGCCCGGGCGGCGCCCGCCTCGGGGGGCCCGACTCCGTCGCGCGCTTCCTGTGGCGGAGCGCCGGCGACTTCAGCACCGGATGGTGGTGGCTGCTCGGGCCGGTGCTCGCGTTGGCGGCGGTCGGGCTCGTCTCCGTCCGCAGGGAGGCGCGGCTGCTCGCCCTGGCCACGGTCGGCGTGCCGGCCGCCGCGTTCCTCACCGCCCGCTTCGGCGGCTCCGCGTCACCCGAGCCCCGTCACCTGATCTTCGCGCTGCCGTTCCTCGCGATCCTGGTCGCCGCCGGCCTCGCCCGTGTCGGCAGGCGGGCACCCACGCTCGCCGCGGTCGCAGTCGCCGCCCTCCTGGTGGCGGAGGTCGGCTGGGCGTGGCAGCGCACGGCGCCGCTGTTCGAATGGGAGCCCGACCAGCGTCAGCTCGCCCGCTCGAGCGCCGAGGCCTTCCTCGCGTCGACCTCCCGCCCCGACGACGTCCTCCTCGGCTACGACCCCCTCTTCCTCGGCGCCTGGGAGCGGGACGCGCGCTTCTCCCGCATCGTCCTCCCCCGTGCCGACTCCGTGCTCGCGCTCCGCACGCTGCTCGAGCAGCCGCTCCCGCTCGGGCGCGGCGTCTGGGCATTCGACGCGAGCAGGCGCAACAACGTGCGGCGGCGCCTCGAGATCGAGGAACGGTCACCCACACCGGCGGCAGCGTTCGAGGCCCGCGCGTTCGGCCCGTTCCTGGTGTTGCGCACGCGGGAGCCCGTGCGCAGCGCCGAGCGCTACCTCTTCTATGCGGCGCGCGCGATGCTCGTCGGCCGCTCGCTGGGGATCGGCGACGCTGCCGTGAACATGGCCACGGTCGAGCACGCGTCGCGGGCGCTGCGCGGCTACGGCCCGTCGCTGTGGCTGCGCTCGACGGACTCCCGGTAGCAGGGGGCGCTCTCGAACGCGGACAGCCCACGCGCCCGCCGGCCGCGACGTCGTTGCGCGCGGCGCCGAGCGGCGGCCATCGCCGAGGCCCCGACGAGCCCGCCGAGCACGAACGAGCGCAAGCGCCGCGGGCGACGTTCGCCGTCGTCCATGGGAGGATCGTAGACCTCCATGCGCATCTGCACCCTCGGCGACCTCGCGCTCGACGTGATCGTCCGCCTGCGCGAGCCCCTCGCGCGCGGGGCCGACGCCTCGTCGGAGATCACGATCGGGGCGGGCGGTCAGGCGGCGAACGTCGCCGCGTGGGTCTGCGCGCTCGGCGGGCACGCCCGCTACATCGGGAAGCGCGGCGACGATGCCGCAGGCCGCGCCGCGGCGTCCGAGCTCGCGGCGCAGGGCGTCGAGATCGTGGGCCCGGTCGTGGCGGACGGTCGCAGCGGCGTCGTGGTCTCGCTGGTCGATGCAGACGGCGAGCGCACGATGTGCCCAGACCGCGGGGTCGCCGTCGAGCTGCACCCCGACGAGCTCGAGCCCGCATGGCTCGAAGGCTGCGGCTGGCTGCACGTGTCCGGCTACGCGCTGTTCGCCGAGCCGGTGCGGAGCGCCGCGCTGCGAGCGGCCGCGCTGGCGCGGGGGGCGGGCGCACGGGTGAGCGTCGACCTCGCCTCCTGGACCGGCATCCGCGACGCCGGGCACGACAGGGTGAGGGCCGACCTCGCGACCCTCCGACCGGACGTCGTCTTCGCCAACGAGGACGAGGACGAGTGGGTCGGCGGCCGGGTCGAAGGCCCGTCGTGGATCGTCAAGCGCGGCGCCGCGGGCTGCTCCTTCGACGGCGAAGAGCTGCCGGCCCTCCCCGTCGCCGACGTCGTGGACACGACCGGCGCCGGTGATGCGCTCGCGGCCGGGTGGCTCGTCGGTGGCCCGGAGCTGGCGCTGGCGGCGGCCGCCCGCTGCGTCGAGCGGGCCGGGTCGATGCCGCCGCGCTCCTGACGGCTACCCGCCGGCCGGGGGCTCGAGGCGCTCGTAGCGGATCGCCCAGCGCGTCGCCCAGGCTCCGTCGAGCAAGCGGCTCCACGTCCAGTCGAAGCCGTCCTCGGAGATGTCGTCGAAGAGCATGCGGAAGCGGACGCGCTCGCCCTCGGCCTCGCGCTCGTGGAAGAGCTCCATGCGGCCGTGGGCGAGGCCGCCCACCAGGTCGATGTAGCCGCCCTCGCTGTCCACCCACGTCTGCTTCCAGCAGGCGGCGTCCCTGTCGTAGACCGAGACGCTGTGCCCGAGCAGGTCGACGCCGGGTCGCCCGTCGAACTCCTCGACGATCACGCGTCCGAGCCGCCGCTCGATCCGGTTCCGGCCCTCGAGGCCGTCGCCCCAGGTCACCCGCCACGCGCCCAGCCAGAAGTCGAACTGGCGCTCCTCGACGGTGAGGGCAGCAGCGACGTCGCCCATCGCCTCGAGCCTAGCTGCAGCCGGGCCCGACGAGGGAGGCGCCGGTAGGCTCGCGTCGTGCAGGGTCCCGTCGCGGTCTCGGACGAAGTGCGGGTGGCGCTCGGGGAGGAGCGCCCGGTCGTCGCGCTCGAGACGACTCTGATCGCGCACGGCTTCCCGGCGCCCGACGGCGTCGCGGTGGGCCTCGCGAGCGAGGCAGCCGTCCGGGAGGCGGGCGCGATACCCGCGACGATCGGCGTGCTCGACGGGCGCGTCCAGGTGGGCCTCGCCGCCGCCGACCTCGAGCGCTTCACGCCGGAGGCGCGCAAGCTCGGGCCCCGCGACCTCGCCGCCTGCGCCGTGCAGGGAGCCGTCGGCGCGACCACCGTCGGGGGCACGCTCGCGGTCGCGGCCACCGTCGGCATCCGCTTCATGGGCACCGGCGGCCTCGGTGGCGTGCACCGCGGCTTCCCGGACCCGCCCGACGTCTCCGCCGACCTCGGCGCCCTCGCGCGCATTCCGGCCGTCGTCGTCTCCTCGGGGGTGAAGTCGCTGCTCGACGTGCCAGCCACCGCGGAGCTGCTGGAGACGCTCGGCGTGCCCACGCTCGGCTGGCGTACCGACACTCTGCCGCTCTTCTACGCGGCGGAGGGCGGGCCACCCGTGTCGACGAGGGTGGAGGCCGCTGACGAGGCGGCGCGCATCGCGGTGTCCCACTGGCGGCTCGGCGGTGGCGGCCTGCTCGTCGGACGCCCGCCCGCGGAGAGCCTCGAAGTGGAGCCGTTGCTCGAGCAGGCCGTGCTCGACGCCGCCACGCGCGGGATCACAGGACAGGCGGTGACCCCGTTCGTGCTTGCGGCCCTTCACGAGCGCACGGGCGGCGAGACGCTGCGGGTCAACCGGGACCTGATCGTCGCCAACGCACGGCTGGCCGCCGACGTGGCGGTAGCGTACGCGGCGCTGTGAGCCTTCCCCCGTCGACCCTTCCTGCGTCGAGCGCCGGCAGCGGCCGCGACCGCGGCCGCTTCAGGGATCGTCGCGGGCACGGATCTGCGTTCGCAGATTCGTGCTCTGCGGCGGAGGCACTGTGAGCCTCTACGACTCCGTCCGCGACCTGCCGCTCCTCGTCGAGCGCTACGCGCTGGACGGCCTCCAGCAGGTCGTTCGCCCGGAGTTCACGCGCAAGACGACCGTCGTGCGCCTCGTCGGCGGCGGCGAGGAGGGCCACGGCGAGGACGTCACCTACGACGGCGAGCTCCACGACGCGCAGCAGGCACGGGGGCCGGTGCTGCCGCTGCAGGGAGACTGGACCCTGCACTCGTTCTCGCAGCATCTCGCCACGCTGCCCCTGTTCGAGGAGGAGCCCGAGCGGCACGCCTACCTCGACTACCGCCGCTGGGCCTTCGAGAGCGCGGCGCTCGACCTCGCGCTGCGCCAGGCCGGCCGCTCGCTGGGCGACGCGGTGGGCCGCCGCGCACAGCCGGTGACGTTCGTGGCGTCGGGCGGGCTCGGCGAGCCGCCGAGCACAGCACGCCTGCGAGGCTTCCTCGACCTCTACCCCGGCCTCCGCTTCAAGCTCGACGCGCGGCCCGAGTGGACCGACGCGATCTTCGACGAGCTCCGCGAGCTCGGCTGCGTCGACTCGATCGACCTCAAGGGCCAGTACTCGGGCACGACCGTCGACAACCCGGCCGACCCGGACCTCTACCGGCGCGTGATCGAGGCGTTCCCGAAGGCGTGGCTCGAGGACCCGGCGCTGACGCCCGAGACGGAGGCGCTGCTCGAGCCCGTGGCCGACCGGGTCACATGGGACGCGATCATCCACTCGGTCGCGGACATCGAGGCACTGCGCTGGCCGCCGACCACGGTGAACGTGAAGCCGTCGCGGTTCGGCTCGGTGGAGCGACTGTTCGCCGCCTACGAGCACTGCGAGGCGCACGGTATCGCCGCCTACGGCGGCGGCCAGTTCGAGCTCGGAGTCGGGCGCGGCCAGATCCAGCTGCTCGCGTCGCTCTTCCACCCGGGCACGCCGAACGACGTCGCCCCGGGAGGCTACAACGCGACCGAGCCCGCGCCGGGCTTGCCGACGAGCCCGCTCGAGGTGACTGCCACGCCGACCGGCTTCCGGCTGGGCTCCTAGCCGCTACTCGAGCGAGCGCAGCAGCTCGTCGACGGAGACGAGCGGCAGCGACTCGATCTTCAGGCTCCCGCGCGCGCTCAAGCGCACCGACAGCTTGGCGAGCGTGAGGTCGTCGGGCGCCTCCACGACGTTCACGAAGTCGTACTCGCCGATGGAGGCCCACTGGTGCAGCACCTTCGCGCCGAGCTCCTCGACGTCGGTGTTGACCTCGCGCAGGCGGGCCGGGTTCGAGTTGAGCGTCTGGACGCCCTTCTCGGTGAGCGAGGTGAGCATCAGGTACGTCGGCATGCGTGGGCCTCCTCGGCGACGGGTCGTGACGCCCCGAGCCTACTCGGCCATGCGCCCCGGCGAGCCGCGACGGGTGCGTCGGCGCTCTTCCCGGTCGACGCCGACGCGGGCGGCGAGGTTGAGGTAGATGAGCGCGCCGCCGAGGAAGAGGATCGGCGCCAGGACGACGTCGGCGAGGAAGATCGAGACGCGGATCGTGTTGTCCGCCTGCTCGCGGAGCAGCAGCCCGAGGAGCAGGCGCGTGAGGCCGAAGACGAGCACGAGCGTCGCCAGCCCGCCGGCGGCATGGACGTAGTCGGCGCGGGCCACCTCGACCGCCCGCCGGAGAGCCGGCACCGGCGCGAGGCCCTCCTTGACGGCTGCAGGCACGACGTGCCCGACGAGCGCGAGCCACGCGACGGCTGCGAGCGCGAACCAGGGGAACACGGCCGCTGCAGGCAGGAAGGCGAGCGTCCCGGTGACCATTGCCGCCGCCCACGCCCGGGCGCCGGGGCGCATGTCGAAGACGATCGCGCACGCGACCACGTACGCAGCGGTGAGGAAGGGCGCGGCGGCGGCGAGCACCAGCACCCGGCCGACCGTGGAGAGGTCGAGCGCGAACTCGTCGGCGACGGCGAGCGGCAGGCCGACGGGGAGCGCCGCGAAGAAGCGGCTCCCGTACAGCCGGAGCGTCTCGGCGACGAGCTGGCCGACCGTCTGCGTCGCGGGCGGGAGCGCGGGCGGGCGCGGACCGCTCCCCTTCGGATACCGCGGTCGAGGCATCGCGGAACCGTACTGTGAGCGAGCGTCCGGCCGGCGGCGCGATCGCGCCGCGGCCTCAGTTGAAGTGGCGCACGTCGACCCAGATGTCGGCGAGCTGCCGGCTAGGGGCGAGGCAGAGATAGAGCGGAAGGCCGGCCTCCTCGTTCTCCACGCCGTCCGCGTTCGCGATCTTCCCCCACCGCTGGAGGGAGGGGCAGATGGCGGCGAGCACGTCGCCCACCGCTCCGACGCCGATCACCGGCCCGTGTCGCTCGGGCGGCCCCCACGACCAGTAGGAGTTGTGCCCGCTGAACGCGGGCGGCAGGTCGCCGCCGGGCCCGAGCACGTCGACTGCCCCGGCCTCCCCGTACGAGCCGGTGAAGACGACGGCGTCCGCGCGGTCGGCGGCGGGGATCTGGTCGAGGACGCCTCCGACCTGCGCGATCAAGTCGGGCCAGCCGACGGTCTCGGCGAGCTCGCCCGTCGCATCCAGCGCCGACATCGAGCGCACCGGCAGCAGCGGCAGGGCGACGAACAGCCCGAACGCGAGGCCGAGCGCCGTGGCGCCCGCGGTCAGCCGCCGCGGTGCCCGCCCCAGGCGCTCGACGCGCGTGGCGCCTGCAGCGATCAGGCACGAGTACATCGGGGCGAGGTAGTACGCCTTGCCCCCGACGGCGAGGAAGGTGACGAAGAGCAGCGCGAAGGCGACGGCCAGCGGCCGCCACCGTCGCGCCTCGCCCGACCGCAGCAGCCACCACCACCCGGCCGCTGCGGGAGCGACGAGCACGATCGACAGGAGCGCAGGCTGGAGCGCCACGAACGCGAGCGGCCCGTCGCCGCGATCGGCGATGGCGCGTGCCATCTCGAGCTGCGGCCATCCGTTCGTCGCCTGCCAGAGGAGGTTCGGCAGGGCGAGGACGGTGGCGACCGACGCGCCGAGCCACGGCCAGGGCCCGCGGAGCAGCCCCCGCCGGCCTCCGAGCAGCACCCCGGCGAGCGCAGCCACGGCGAGGAACCCGATCGTGTGCTTGTTCTGCAGGCCGACGCCGATCGTCGCGCCGAGCGCGAGCCACCCTCGCGGGCTGGCGCCGTCCAGCAGCCGCACGAGCATCCAGAGCGCGAGCGTCCAGAGCGCGAAGTCGAAGACGGCGGTGCTGAGCAGGTGGCCCTCACCGAGGAGGACGCCGACCCAGCCGACGCCGAACGCGGCGTACACCGCAGCCCAGCGCCCGCCGCCGAAGCGCAATGCCATCGAGGCGGCGAGCAGAGCCACCGCTCCCACGGCCAGCGCGGGGAGGACACGGAGGGGCACCGGCGACCCCGTGCCGGCGATCAGCTCGGCCAGCCGGGCCAGCAGCGGCACGAACGGCGGCTGGTCGACGTACCCCCAGTCCGGGTTGCGGCCGGCGACGATGAAGTACAGCTCGTCGCGGTGGAAGCCGTAGCGGGCGGAGACGGCGAGGAGGAGCACCACCACACCGCCTGCCGCTGCCCAGGCGCCGGCGGGGATCCCGGGCCGGCCGGCGCCCGCCGGTGACGCGCTGGGGCGTGAGGCCACGTCAGCGGCGAGGCGCCCCGGCGGCGCCCGTGAGCACGGACAGGAGCGTCGGCAGGACGACGTCGAGCGCGCGCAGCGCCGCCGCCACGTCCCAGCGCGATCGATCGGCCTCTCCGAGCTCGTTCGAGATCGCGCGCACCTCGATCGCCGGCACGCCCGCGAGCGCGCAGGCCCGGAGCACCCCGAACCCCTCCATCGCCTCGACCGCGATCCCTCCTGCCCGGTCGTCACGGGGCCCGGAGACGGCGGCGCTGGTCGTGATCGGGAGCGGCAGGGCGTCCGGCAGCGCCGCCGTCACCCGCTCGAGCAGCACCCCGTCCGGGAGGGCGCTGTCGACGACCGGGATCGCCGCCCGCAGGTCGGCGTAGGCCGCCTCCGAGCCGACGACGAGCGAGCCCGGCGGCAGGCCGCGGCCCCCGGCCACACCGACGTGCAGCACGCAGTGGGGCCGGTCGAGCGCGAGGGCGCGTGCCGTCGCCGCCGCAGCCTCCACCGGCCCCACCCCGCAGACGAGGCCCCGATGACCGCACAACTCCCGCTCGGTGGCGGCGACGAGCAGAATCCCCGGCATGGCGACCGATCCTATGCGTGCCGCCGAGAGCACGACGGAGCGGGCCCGACCGTGATCGCCACACGGCTCGTCGAGCCGGGAGACCCGCCGACGTTTGCGCTCGAGCAGCTCCCCGGGCCCGTCGCGGGCCCGGGCGAGGTGGTGGTCTCGCTCCGCGCGGCGGCGCTCAATCGCCGCGACTGGTGGATCTGGACCGACCCCGCGAGCGACCCGCTCCCCGTCACCCTCGGCTCGGACGGAGCGGGCGTCGTCGAGTCCGTCGGCGGCGGCGTCGACGGTGTCGCCGTCGGCGACGAGGTGGTGATCGACGCCACGCTCGGCTGGGGCGACCGCGAGGACGAGCCGGGCGAGGCGTTCGACATCCTCGGCTCGCCGCTCGACGGCACCTTCGCGGAGCAGGTCGTCGTGCCCGCGGCGAACGTCGCCCCGAAGCCCGCACGGCTCAGCTGGGAGGAGGCCGCGGCGCTCAGCCTCGCCGGGCTGACCGCGTGGCGCGCGGTCGTGACCTGCGCGGAGGCGGCGCCCGGCCGCAGCCTGCTGATCACGGGGGCGGGCAGCGGCGTCTCGACGTTCGCCGTGCAGATCGCCGCCGCACTCGGCGCGGAGGTCTGGGTCACCTCGGGCAGCGAGGAGAAGCTCGCGCGTGCGGCGGCGCTCGGCGCAGCCGGCGGCGTCTCCTACCGCCACCCGGCCTGGCCGGAGCGCCTCGTCGAGCTCGCAGGAGCGCCGCTCGACGCCGCGATCGACAGCTACGGCGGCGCTTCGTGGGCGGGCGCGCTGCGGACGCTGCGCCGCGGCAGCACGCTCGTCTCCTTCGGCGACACCGGTGCCGCGGAGGCGGCGATCGACGTCTCCGAGGTCTACTGGCAGTGGCGGCGGATCGTGGGGACGACGATGGGCAGCCCGCGGGAGTACCGCGCGCTGCTCGCGCACGTCGAGACGGCGTCGTGGCGCCCCGTCGTCGACAGCGTCTTCCCGCTCGCGGAGATCGATGCCGCCGCCCGCCGCCTCGACGCCCCCGAGCGGTTCGGCAAGGTCGTGCTCTCCATCCCGAAGCCGTCGTGAGAAGCCCTGTGCCAGCCCCTCGCGCGTCGATCGCAGGCACCGGCCGCGACGGCGGCCGCTTCAGGGATCGTGGCGAGCGCGGATCTGCTCGCGCAGATCCGCGCTCTGCGGGGAAGGCGTCGTGAGAGAGCGCGCGATCACGGGCGTCTACGAGACCGTCCTCTACGCGGACGACGTGGAGGCGATGAAGGCCTTCTACGAGGACGTGCTCGGGCTCCGTCTCGTGGACGGGCCCGACGAGCTGTCGGCCGCGTTCCGTCTCCCCGACGGCGGCGTGCTGCTCGTGTTCCACCCCGGACGCTCCGGCCAGCCGAGCCGCGCCGTGCCTTCCCACGGCGCACACGGCACCGGGCACGTCGCGTTCCGCATCCCGCCGGGAACGCACGACGAGTGGCGGCATGCCCTGCTCGAGCACGGCGTCGTGGTCGAGCGCGAGGTGGAGTGGCCGCGCGGCGGCCGCTCGCTCTACGTGCGCGACCCGGCCGGGAACTCGGTCGAGCTGACGGCCGACGAGATCTGGCCCGCGTAGTAGCCGCGTCCCGCCCTCCAGCGCAAGCCGAGAGCACGTTGTTCGAGGTCGTCGGCGGCGTCGTGTGCTTCGCCGCCGGCAGCTTCGTCGGCCGGCTGATCCCGAGCTGAGGCGAGGCCGTTCCCGGTCACCGTGTCCGACTCGAAGTCGGACCCGGGTCACGGAGCCCGCCGGCGACCGGACGCACCTCGGCCCGAGAATGCGCGCAGGCGTCGTGCCGTGCAGGGGCGCCTCAGGCGGCCGCCGGCTCGGCCGTCTCCGCCTTCTCGAACACGAGCTCGCCGCGGTCGGCGTGCACGCGGATCACATCACCCTCCGCGTAGCGCCCTTCCAGCAGCTCCAGCGCCAACGGGTTCTCGACCAGCCGCTGCAGCGCCCGCTTCAGCGGCCGGGCGCCGAACTGGGGGTCCCAGCCCGCCTCGGCGACGAGGTCCTTGGCCCCGTCCGTGAGCTCGAGCTCGAGCTTCCGCTCCTCCAGCCGCGCGCGCAGCCGTGCCAGCTGCAGCTCCACGATCGTCGCCAGCTGCTCCCGCGTCAGGCTCTCGAAGACGACGATTTCGTCCACCCGGTTGACGAACTCCGGCCGGAAGTGCTCGAGCATCGCGTCCGCGGTGCGGATGTTCGACGTCATGATCACGACGGTGTTGCGGAAGTCGACCGTCCGGCCGTGGCCGTCGGTGAGCCGCCCGTCGTCGAGCAGCTGCAGCAGCACGTTGAAGACGTCGGCGTGCGCCTTCTCGATCTCGTCGAGCAGGATCACGCAGTAGGGCCGCCGCCGCACGGCCTCGGTCAGCTGGCCGCCCTCCTCGTAGCCGACGTATCCCGGGGGCGCGCCCACGAGCCGCGAGACCGTGTGCTTCTCCATGTACTCCGACATGTCGAGCCGCACCATCGCCCGCTCGTCGTCGAACATGAACTCCGCCAGTGCCCGCGCCAGCTCGGTCTTGCCGACCCCGGTGGGGCCGAGGAAGACGAAGGATCCGATCGGCCGGTTCGGGTCCTGCAGCCCCGAGCGCGCCCGGCGCAGGGCGTTGGAGACAGCGTCGATCGCGGCGTCCTGGCCGACGACGCGCTGGTGCAGCCGCTCCTCCATGTGCACCAGCTTCTCCACCTCGCCCTCGAGCAGGCGATCGACGGGGATCCCCGTCCAGCTCGCCACGACCGCTGCGACGTCGTCCTCGTCGACCTCCTCCTTCACCATCGGCTCCGCTGCCTCCGCCGCCTCGCCCCGCTCGGCGAGCTCCTTCTCCAGCGCGGGCAGCTCGCCGTAGCGGATCTCGGCCACGCGCTGCAGGTTCCCCAGGCGCTCCTCGCGCTCGGCCTCCATGCGCAGCTCGTCGATCAGCCGCGTGATCTCCTTCACGCGGTCGAGCACGTCCTTCTCCTGTGCCCAGCGAGCGGCGAGCTCGTCGCGGCGGGCCCTCGCCTCCGCCAGCTCGCGCTCGACCGGCTCGCGAACCGCCTCGGCCTCCTTCGCCATCGCCGTCAGCTCGATCTCCAGCTGGCGCACGCGCCGGTCGGCCTCGTCCAGCTCGACCGGGGAGGAGTCGATCTCCATCCGCAGCCTGCTCGCGGCCTCGTCGACGAGGTCGATCGCCTTGTCGGGAAGGAACCGGTCGGCGATGTAGCGGTCGGAGAGCATCGCGGCGGCGACGAGCGCCGCGTCGCGGATGCGCACGCCGTGGTGCGCCTCGTAGCGCTCCTTGAGGCCTCGAAGGATGGCGATCGTGTCGCCGGACGACGGCTCGCCGACGAGCACGGGCTGGAAGCGCCGCTCGAGCGCCGCGTCCTTCTCGATGTGCTTCCGGTACTCGTCGAGCGTCGTCGCGCCGACCGCGCGCAGCTCACCGCGCGCGAGCATCGGCTTGAGCAGGTTCCCTGCGGAC
>JAOUEK010000282.1 GCA_029858755.1 Thermoleophilia bacterium | reverse complement strand
ACTCCCGCGACGAGAGCGCGGACGACACCGCGCGGCGGTGGTCGGCGAAGTCGTGCATCAGCCGCTCGACCATCATGCGCAGCCGCTCGACGTCCTGATCGTCGCCGCCTGCCCGCGGCGTGCCGTCGCCGGCGAGCGCGTCCGCCACGGAGACCGGCAGCTGCCCGCGCTGCTCGCCGATCCGGGCTGCGACGGCGTCGATCCGCGCTTCCAGCTCCGCGCTCCGCGCCGTCGCCGACTCGCCCGCCTGCCGCAGGTCCGTGGTCAGCCCCGCGATCTCGCGCTCGAGCCTCGCCAGCCGCTCGCCGAGCTCTCCCGTGGCCGAGACGACCTCCCGTGCGGAGTGGCTCGTCAAGCGGCTCTCCTCCACCAGCTCGTCGAGCCGTGCCGCGCGCTCGCCGTCGGCCCGCTCGAGCAGACCGAGGCGATGCGTCAGCGAGTCGAGGTGCTCCGCCACCGGCTCCGCCGCCGCCGCCTCCCGCTCGAGCGCGTCGATCTTCTCCGTGAGCGACCGCAGCACAGCTTCGCTGCCCGGGTCGGCGGTGGGGCGACTTGCGAGCTCGGTCACTCGCGCCCGCAGCGCCTCGAGCGCCTCAGGGTGCTCCCGTGCATGCTCGACGCCCACCGCCAGGGTCGCGACGGTTGCCGCGAGCTCCTCGACGCGGTCGGCGAGGCCGGGATCGCCGGCCGGCTTGGCGGCCAGCTCGCTCACCTGGGCGGCCAGGCCGTCGAGTCGGCCGGCGAGGCCGGGATCGCCCACAGGGCGGGAATCGACGTCCTCGACGGCCGCCGCGAGCTGCTCCACGCGCACGACGAGCTCGGCGACCCGGCCGTCGGTCTCGCCATCGGCGACCGGTCTCGACGTGAGCGCGTCGACGCGGGCCATCAGCTCGCCGACGAGGTCGGGGATGCGCTCGTCGGCCGCCGGGCGGGCGGCGAGATCGTCGACACGTGCCTCCAGCGCGGCAGCCCGCTGCTCGAGCCCGTTCCCCGCTGACGCCCCGCCGGCGAGATCCTCGAGGCGGAGTCGGAGCGCCTCGAGCTCTCCCGTGAGGTCGGGTGGGGCGGGGGCGGGCCCGGCCCGCGCCAGTGACTCGACGGATGCGGCGAGGGCCTCGACGCGATCCGCGTGGGCGAGGCCGTCGAGCGTGTCCTCGATCGCCGAGAGCCGCTGCGCGAGCGCCTCGACTCCTTCCTCGGGCCCCGAGCGCAGCTCGGCGGCGAGCGACGCCAGCGCCTCGCTCGACTCGTCGGCACGGCGCTGCATCTCGCGAAAGGCGGCCTCGACGGCAGCGCCGAGCGCGGCGAGGCGCCGGTCGACGTCGTCGATCCGCTCGGAGTGATCCGAGCGCTCGGCCAGGGACGAGACCGTGCCCGCGACCTCGTCGAGGTGGGCCGCGAGCTCCCCAACGCTCTGTCGCAGCCTGCTCACCTCGAGCGCCGCGTCGTGCTCCTGGAGGCCGGCGACCGCCGCCTCCACTCCGGCCAGGCGCGCGGTGAGCCGCGCGCGCTCCTCGGCGTCCTCGGCGCCCTCCCGTGACGACTCCCAGTCGCGGAGGCGCTCCTCGAGCACGCGGCGCGACTGGCGGAGCTCCTGCAGCTCGACGAGCGGCGCCCCCGGGCCGGACGACCCGCTCCCGAGGCCGAAGTCGGGCGAGACGCTGCCGATGTCCGCCCACTGCTCTGCGAGAGCGCTCGCCAGCTCGAGGCGCGAGATCGCGCCCTCCTCGACGAGGATCTGACCGAGTGGCTTGCCCGAGTGCTGCTGCCGCTCGAGCGCGGCGTCGAGCCGCTCGCGGGTGACGAACCCGCGCGCGAGCAGGATGTCCCCGATCGTGCGGGACTCGGGGGCCTGCACCTCGGCCCGCTGACCGCTCACGCGGCCACCCCCGGGGTCGTCGCCTCAGGCCGGGGCGACCGGGCCGCGGCGCGTGCCGGGATCCGGGTAGCCGTCGCCGGGGCCACGGTGGTACCCACGAGTCACCTATCGGACACCCCCGGTCCGGGCTACCTCACTCGGATAAGGGAGGGCCCGTCAGAGCACGGGCTCGAGGTACGCGCACGGGCGTCGGTCGAGCGGGAGCGGAGACACGCCGATGCGGGTGCAGCGAAGCCGACGCCCGCCGAGCTCGACCTCCCCGCCGACCGACGGCGCGGGGCCGTCACAGGCGACGAGCCGGTAGCCGTCCTCGGTGGGCGCGAAGGCGACGTGCGAGGTCGCCGACGCAGCGTGCTGCTCGATCGCCACAGGGTCGTCGCGCTCGGCGATGCGGATGTCGGCCTCGGCGATCGCGGAGCCGAGCCGCTCGATCGAGCGTCGCAGCGCATTCCCCGACTCGGCGTACGCGCCCTCCGCCTCGGTCAGTCGCTCGCCGAGCGCGGCCAGGCCCTTGCGCAGCGCGCGCTCGGTGGCCCGCACGTGCTCGTCGGTGATGGCGCCGCCCTCCTCCAGCCGGGCCTCGAGCGCGTCGAGCCTCGTCGCAGCGCCCGAGACGTCGGCGTCGCCGAGGGAATGCTCGACCTGCTCCAGCCGCCACGTGATCGACCCGGCCGCGCGCTCGAGCTGCGCGTCGGCGTCGTCGGCCCGCTGGCCCAGCTGCGAGAGCTCCTCGCGCAGCGAGCGAGCGAGCTCGTCGAGGCCGACCGCCAGCTCGGCCCGCAACTCCTCCATGCGCGTCGCCTGCGCGTCCGTGTCCCCGCGCAGCCCGGCGACGTCCTGCGCGCCGGACTCGACGCTCCGCGCCAGCTCGTCCAGGCGGTGAGCGAGTCCGGCCTCGACACCGACCACGCGGTCGGAGACGCGTCGCAGCTCCTCCAGCGCGACGCGCGCGCTGCCGGCGTTCGCCCGATCGGACTCGTCGACGCGCCGCTCCAGGTTGGCCAGCTCGCCCCGGAGCTCGCGGCCGAGCACATCGAGGCGCTCTGCGAGCTCCGCCTGGAGCCCGTCGCGCATGCTCGCCGCCGTCTCCGCGGTCGACGCCGCGTTCTCCGAGAGCTCGTCGACACGCCGGGCGATCCCGGCCTCGACGCGCCCGCGCCACTCGTCGCGGTCGGCGAGCGCAGTGTGCAGCTCCTCCACGCGCGAGCGAAGCTCCTCGAGCGAGCCCTCGCCCACGCTCAACCGCGACTGCAGGGTGCCGACGGTCTCCGCCTGCTCGGCGCGGAGCGCCGCGTCGCGGTCGTCGAGGCGCGCCTCCAGGTCGGCGATCGCGTCGTGCAGTCCGGCCGCCGACGCCTCTCGCAGCGATTCGAGCGACGGCGCCGAGCTCTCGATCCGTGCGGACAACGTGGTCAGCTGCGCCCGGAGGTCGCCGGCTAGGGCCGTCAGCTCGACCCGGGTCGCTCCGTCCTCCTGCCCGGCGGCCAGCTCGCCGACGCGGCGAGCGAGCTCGTCCAGCCAGGGGCTGGGAGCACGGCCGTCGATCGCCTCGCGGAGGGCCTCGAGCTCGCCGGCGATGCCGGCCAACTGCTGCGGCTCGATCGACTCGGCTCGCTTCGCCGCCTGCGCCAGAGCGGCCTCGAGCTCGTCGATCCGATGATGTACCGACACGCGCTCGCTCGCCGTGACGCCCTCGAGCGCCTGCAGCTGGGAGCGCAGCGACTCGAGGTCCCACTCGCGCGCCATGTCGGTCGCAAGCCCCTCGACACGATGCTCGAGCTCGGCCTTGGCCGCCGCGGCGCCCGCGGCGAGCTGCCGTGCGTCACCGGAGACACGCGTGGCCTCCTCGACGGCTCGCACGAGCTCCTCGACGCCGGGTGAGAGGTTGCCGCCGCCCTCCCCGCCGCGATCAGCACGGTCACGCAGGGCACTCAGCTCCGCGCGCAGGGCCTCGACCTCGTCG
>JAOUEK010000281.1 GCA_029858755.1 Thermoleophilia bacterium | reverse complement strand
CTCCATGCTCGGCTCGGATCCTGCGGAACATGGACTCGGGCGGTGTGCCACGATCACCTCATGGCACGCGCAGCCGCGGTTGTGATCGCGACACTCGCTGCGCTGCTCGCCTTCGTCGGTGCCTCCGGGGCAGGGGTGACGCCCGACACGACGCTGCTCTCCCGCTACGCGCCGATCCTCACGCTGCACCCCCAGGAGCGGCTGTCACCCGTCGCCGTCGACGGCTACCTCGCCGACAGCGACCTCACCGTCAAGGCGGCCGGCGGCACCTGGGTGCCGACGGTGATCCCGCTCGAGACGGCGCCCGAGGCAGCCCGTCTCGATCAGCGCCTGTGCCGGGCCAGTGACGGTCCGGACGCGGCGTCGTGCTACGCGGCCGCGCAGGCAGTGCGCGGGACGACGCCGACGACGTACGGCGCGGTCTTCCGCTCGAACGCCCGGATCGCGCTGCAGTACTGGCTCTTCTACACGTTCAACCCGTACGAGCAACTCGCGCCGCAAGGGCGCTTCTGGCAGGCGCACGAGGGGGACTGGGAAGCCGTCACCGTGCTCCTGGATCGCGCCGAGCGGCCACTGCTCGTCGGCCTCTCCCGTCACTGCGCCGGCGTGCGCCGCTCGTGGACGCGCACCCCGCGCCGCTCGACACATCCGCTCGTGTACGTCGCTCTGGGATCGCACGCCAACTACTTCGGACCTGCGACCCGGCCGCTCGACCGCGTGTGCTGGCCGCCCGAGGCGCTCGCCGTCTACGACGCGTACGGCGTGACGCTCGTCGACCGAACGGCGCGTGGGCGAGTGGTTCGCCCGCGCGTGGTGAGGATCACGGCGCGCTCGCCCGCGTGGATGCGCTATCGCGGCGCGTGGGGTGAGACGCAATACGTGGGCTTCCCGAACGTCGACCCGCTCGCGTTCGGGTCCGGGCCCGCCGGCCCGGCGTTCCACGACCTGTGGCGAACGCCCGTGGCCACGCCGCTCGCGTGGCCGCCGGGGTAGGGCGTACGCCCGCACGCCGCCGCGGACGTGCCAGACTGACTGCCGTGCCCGTCTCGCGCGACGACTTCCTCGGCATCATGAGCGCCTTCCCTACCGGTGTGGCGATCGTGACCACGCTCGAGCCGGACGGCACGCCGCGCGGCCTCACCACCAACGCCGTCACGAGCGTCTCCGCCGATCCCCCGATCCTGCTCGTCTGCGTCGACCGCAACTCGCGCACGCTGCCGGCGTTGACGGCGCGCAAGCGCTTCGTCGTCAACTTCATGCGCGACGACCACGAGGAGATCTGCCGGCTGTTCGCGTCCAAGGCGGACGACAAGTTCGCTCACGTCGCCTGGACGCCAGGTCGCGACGGCGTACCGGTGCTCCACGAGGGCGCGATCGCCCACGCCGAGTGCGAGACGCTGGACGAGCTCGTGATCGGCGACCACGTGGTCGTCACCGGCCTCGTCGTCGACGGGGACGCGCCCGCGGAGTCGGATCTGCCGATCGTCTACTTCAAGCGGGGGTACACGTCGGCACCCACTCCCGACGCCTTGTAGCGATCAGTTACGAGGCAGGAGGCGGGTCGTGGGTCGCGAAGATCGAGGTTCCGTGCGCCGGTGGCTTCTCGTGGGCGCCGTCGTCGTGTGCGTGCTCTCGCTCGCGCCGGCGGCGACGGCAGCGAGCGCGGGTGTGGCCGCGCTCCAGGTCGCCCTGCGCGCGAAGGGCCTGTACCCGGGGGCGATCGACGGCATCAACGGGCAGCTGACAGAGAGCGGCGTGCTGACCCTCCAGCGCCGCGCCGGGCTGCCGCCCGACGGCCGGCTCACGCCGGCGACGCGACGTGCCCTGGGACGGCTTGGCGGCCCGCTCCTCGGCCGCCGCGAGCTCGCCGTCGGCGCGGTCGGCTGGGACGTCGCCGCGCTCGAGTTCACCCTGCGTCGGTACGGGTTGCCCCATCGGGCGGTCGACGGCCGGTTCACCCGGCGGACCGCCGCCGCGTTGCAGAGATTCCAGCGTGCTATGGGGCTTGGTGTCGACGGCATCGCCGGCCCGAGGACGTACCGCGCGCTCGCGTCGCGGTCCGGCGCCGGGCGGAACGCACCGCCCGCACGCGTCCACGTCGTCCGCCCCGGCGAGGGCTTCTACGTGATCGCGGCGCGCTACCGCGTTGACGCGACCTCCCTCGCGCGCGCGAACGGCCTGAGCCTCTCCTCGGTGATCATCCCTGGGCAGCGCCTGCGCGTCCCCGTCGCGACGATGGGCGCCGCGCGCCCCAGGCCGGCTCCGTCGCTCGTGCACACCGTGCGCACCGGTGAGAGCTTCTTCTCCATCGCCGCCGTCTACCACGTGAGCCCGTGGCAGCTGGCGCGCGTGAACAACCTGTCGCTGACGCAGGTGATCGTGCCGGGCCAGCGCCTGAAGGTGCCTGCGGGAGCCCACGTCGCCGCGGAGCCCGGGGCAGTCGCCCGCGGCACCGTGCGCGAGTCGCTCGACCACTGGTCGGGGGTCTACGGCGTCGACCCGAAGCTCGCGCGGGCGCTCGCGTGGATGGAGTCGGGGTTCCAGCAGGACGTCGTCTCGGACGTCGGCGCGCTCGGCGTGATGCAGCTGCTGCCGGAGACGTGGGAGTTCGTGGACACCGTCCTCCTCGGGCGGCGCACGCCGCGCACGGCCGACGGGAACGTGCAGGCGGGCGTCCGCTACCTGCGCTGGCAGCTCGACCAGTTCGGCGGCGACGCGCGCCTCGCGCTCGCCGGCTGGTACCAGGGTGCGCGGGCGGTGCGCGACGTCGGGCTCTACGAGGACACGAAGGAGTTCGTCCGCATCGTGCTCGCGCTCTACGGCACCGTCTGAGGCGACTCGAGCACGAGCCGGACGGCGTCGGCCAGCGTGAGCAGCCTGCCCGCGTCGACGGCATCGACGAACGACGCCTCGTCGTGGTCGCGGAGGGGTGCGGACAGCTCGCCGAACCAGTCTCTCGGGGAGAGAACCGGTGCCTCGTCTTCCGCCTGCGACAGCGTTCCCCAAAGCGTGCCTGCCCGTCGGAGATCTCCGCGCAGGAATGCCACCCGCGCGAGGAAGAGGAGCACGAGCCGCAGGCGCACCCGGTCGTCGAGGCGGGTGGCGAGCCGCAACGCGGCGCGGCCGGTCCGCTCGGCGTCGTCGAGGAGCTCGAGCTCGAGCTCGAGCTCGAGCTGGCTCGAGAGCTGCCAGAGCTCCCACAGCTCGAACCCGCTGGCGGCGGCTGCAGCGACCGACTGACGCGAGAGGTCGAGCGCAGCACTCGAATCCCCCTCGCTCTGGGCGGCATCGGCGAGGGTCGACAGCATCTGCGGTTCGACGATCGGGTTGCCGACTGCCTCGTTCAACCTGCGGACCTCGGCCACGAGGCGGCGGGCCTCGTCGGGGGTCTTTCCCCAGCCCGCATGGACGGCGAACCGGGCGAGGAGCGCGACGACATTGTCGTCGTCTCCGAGCTCGCGGAAGAGCTCGAGCGCCGCGTGGTACGAGCGCTCGCCTCCTTCCTGCTCGCCGCGGACCATGAGCTGCCCGCCGTGCACCCGGAGCAGCCGGGCGCGCAGCTCCGGAGGCAGCGCTGCGTCCACGAGCGCTTCGATCCTCCGGAGGGCGTCGTGCACGCCGCTCGTCACCCAGAACGACTCCAGAGCCACGACGATCCCCGCCGCGAGCACGGGGTCGTGCACGGTCGCCCAGTCCAGCGCAGCGCGCACCTCCTCCTGCTCGGCGAGCACCCGTGGGTAGTCGGGGCTCGCGCGTCCCTGATCCTCGGACGAGAGGTGCGCGGCGCGCGAGACGTCGAGCACGTGGACGGCATGGCGCCGCCTGGTGCGATCCTGCTCGTCCGCGGG
>JAOUEK010000280.1 GCA_029858755.1 Thermoleophilia bacterium | reverse complement strand
ACGGGCCCGTTGCCGGGCTGATCGCGGGCGCGCTGCTGGCCGTGATGCCGTATCACGTCCTGGTCACGCGCCAGGTGCTGCTGGACGGGCCGATGGTGTTCTTCTCGACGCTCGTGCTCTACCTCCTCGTCCGGTACGCACTCAGCGAGCGCACGCTCTGGCTCTATGCGGCCGGAGGCGCGATGGGGCTTACGTTTCTCTCGAAGGAGACCGGGATCCTGATGATCGGGTCGATCTACGCCTTCTTCGCGCTGTCGCCCGAGGTCCGTATCCGCATCCGGCACCTCGCGCTCGCCGCCGCTGCGATGGCGGGCATCATGGTTATCCACCCCGTCACAGCAGCGCTGGCCGGCAAGTCGCAGACGGGGGGCGCATACCTCGCCTGGCAGCTCTTCCGACGCCCGAACCACAGCTGGACCTTCTATCCGCAGGAGGTCTCCCAGGCGATCGGCTGGGTCGTGGTCGGCGCCGCAATTGTGGGGTTCGTGCTGCTCCGTGGCAAGGGGACGTGGCGCGAGCGGCTACTGGTGATGTGGATCTGCGTCCCCGCGATCTTCTTCGAGCTCTGGCCGGTCAAGGGGTTCCAGTACCTCCTGCCGATCGCTCCGGCGGTGGCCTTGCTCGCCGCCAGGACCTACGTCGTGGCGCTCGCGGGTATCGAGGCGAAGGTCGGGCGTTGGCGCATCACCGGAGAGACGATCGGCGTCGCCGCTGCGTGCCTGTGCGTGCTGTCGCTCATGCTGGCGAGCTGGGATCGCATCCAGCCGCAGACGTCCGAGACGTTCCTCGCGGGCTCCGGCGGCCTTCCGGGCGGACGAGAGACGGGGTTCTGGATCAGAGATCACGTCCCGAAGGGTGCGGTCTTCCTCACGGTGGGGCCCTCGATGGCGAACGTCATCCAGTACTACGGGCAGCGCAAGGCGTACGGACTCGCCGTCAGTCCGAACCCGCTGCGCCGCAACCCGGCCTACGAGCCGGTCAAGAACCCGGACCTGGCGATCCGGAACAACGATCTGCAGTACCTGGTCTGGGACTCGTTCTCGGCTGCTCGATCCACGTTTTTCTCCGAGAAGATCCTCCGCTACGCGGATCGCTACAACGGGCGCGCGGTCTACACGGAGACAGCGCCCGCACGGACGGGCGACGGCGCGACGGCCGAGAAGCCGCTGATCATCGTCTACCAGGTGCGGCCGCTCCTCGCCGTACCAGCGGAGGCCAGTGTTGACTGACGGGGGCGCTACCTCCGTGCGGCGCTTGCTCCGCCTGCTCGCCCTGACCGCCGGTGCTTGTGCCGCGCTCGCCGGCGCCGCTACCGCTAGCGGAGCGGATCACCACCAGACGGCAACGCCGATCGAGCACCTCGTGGTGCTCATGCAGGAGAATCACTCCTTCGACAACTACTTCGGTACCTACCCCGGGGCCGACGGGATCCCGAAGCTGATCTGCATGCCCTGGGACCCGCGTCACCCCGGACGGGGGTGCGTCAGGCCGTTCCACATCGGCGGGCGCCCGGTCGTCGACCTCGACCATCGACTGCAGACGCACGAGGCCCAGTTCCGGAACGGGCGCATGGACGGCTTCGTCTATGCCTTCGCAGACCGCGGCCGCCTCGCCGAGACCGCGATGGGTTACTACGACGATCGGGATCTTCCGTACTACTGGAACCTCGCCGACGAGTTCGTGCTCTTCGACCGGTTCTTCACGTCCGCGTCCGGCGGCAGCGTCAGCAACCACATGTACTGGATCGCGGGAGCGCCCGGTGTCGTCGACCCAGGCAAGGAGGGCATCCCGGAGGTCGGCTGGGGGAACCTGCCGACGATCTTCGACCGCCTCGAGGAGAAGGGGATCAGCTGGAAGTTCTACATCCAGAACTACGACCCCTCCGTCACGTTCCGGAAGCAGAAGGCCGGCGACAAGGGAGCCCAGATCGTGTGGGCGCCTCTCCTCGCCTACGGGCGCTACCTCGACGACCCCAAGCTCTTCTCGAAGATCGTCGACCTGAGCGAGTACTTCGACGACCTCGCCAACGGTACGCTGCCGGCGGTCTCGTACATCGTCCCCTCAGGGGCAAGCGAGCATCCGCCGGGATCGATCCAGGCGGGTGAGCGCTTCATCCGAACGCTCATCAACGCCCTGACGGCGAGCGACGCCTGGCCGAGCTCCGCCTTCCTCTGGTCGTACGACGACTGGGGCGGCTGGTACGACCACGTGCCGCCGCCGCGCGTTGACAAGTTCGGCTACGGTTTCCGCGCCCCCGCCCTCCTCGTGAGCGCCTACGCGAAGCGAGGGTACGTCGACAGCACCCAGCTCGACTTCACGTCGATCCTCAAGTTCATCGAGCGGAACTGGGGGCTCAAGCCGCTTGCGGAACGCGATCGAAAGGCCAACAACTTCCTCACGGCCTTCGACTTCAAGAGCCCGCCGCGCGAGCCGCTGTTCCTCTCGCGGCAACGCGTCGCCGAGCCGCGGCCAGAAGCGAAGGTCGGCATCGTCTACGCAGCGAACGCCGTGGCCGTTCTCCTGCCGACGGTCCTGATCGGGTGGGCCGCCGTCTCATACCGGAGGGGCAAGCGGTCCGAGGATCTCGAGCCGGACGAGGATCGGGAGGCGGACCGGCGGTGAGCGTCGGACGCGCAGCGAGGCTCCTCGCGGCAGCCGCAGTCACGCTGTCTGCAGCTGGAGCGATCGCGGCACCGGGGCTCGCCGCAACCGGCAAGCGGGCGGTGCTCGAGATCAAGACCGTGCCGCGCGTGAGCGGGATGACCTTCGAGCTCGACGGTCGACGGTTTGCCTCTCGCGGCGACGGTATCGCCCGGATCGAGTGGGACGGCCGGACGGCGCTGAGAGACCGACTGGTCGCCGTCCCGACCGAGACCAGACCAGGCATCCGCGCGTTTCTCGGGCGGTGGTACGGCAATCTCGACCGGCCGGGGCAGAGCACGCTCACGGCCGCTCTCGGCCTCTCCTACGCCGTCAAGCTCTCGTTCACCAACCTCCGTGAAGAGCAGGTCGCGTCGAAGCGAGTCAGCTCTGTGACGCTTCGCAGCAGCACCGGGATCGTCTATCGCTTCAAGGGCGACGAGGTGCGGAAGCGGCAGTGGATCCAGGGCGTCCGCACAGTCTCGACCCCCGCCGGCCCGAGGGAGAAGGACATCCTGATCAGCGTCGACCGGGTCATCGTCGACGGGGCAAACGTGGTGAATCGAGCCCAGCAGCGATTCCTGCCGCGTCGACAGGACACGGTCGAGGTCACCCTGCTCTTCTACTCGGCGCGATTCAGCGCCCGCGATGCGCTCTTCCGCCTGCCACTGGGGAGTGGCGTCAAGCTCCTTCACCCGGACGGCCGCTGGACGTACCACGCCTTCGGCTCCTCGGCCGAGGTCGTCGTCGACGGGTTGGCCCGAGGCGACTACTCGGTCGAGGTGGACGGCCCCGGCATCTCGTTCCTGCGGCCGGTCACGCTGTCGCGCGATCAGGAGGTGGAGCTCGAGGTCCTGAGCTACGCCGACATCGGCCTCGCGGTCGGCATCCTCGTCGCAACAGCGCTCGGGCTCCTCTACATCGGTCGGCCGCATCTGTTCGCACGCCTGAAGCCGCGTTCGATCCCAGGCCTGGCCGGATCGTTGGGGGGAATTCGAAGCAGAGATCCGTCGCAGACGCTCGCTGTCCGCGAAAGGGGCGCCAACGAGGGCGCCGTAGTGTCCGCCAACGGGAACGGTCACAGCCCGAGCCAGACGCGCGCAGCCGATGGGACAGCGAAGGCGGGCTCCAACACCAAGGTGCCGCAGGGCCGCAGGAGTCTCAAGCAGATCCTCGACGACCTCGAACACGTGATGCGCCGCGTCTCGC
>JAOUEK010000279.1 GCA_029858755.1 Thermoleophilia bacterium | reverse complement strand
CGGTCAGACTCGCCGCGCCGCACCGGGAACGAGCCGAACGCGCGGATCAGGCCGCCCAGCCCGGGCGCACGGTGCGCCTCGATCTTCGCCATGAAGCGGATCATGCGCGGGCACGCGGCACCGAGGGCCGGTGGGTCGATCCAGGAGAAGTGATTGCAGGCGACCACGATCCCGCCCTCGAGCGGCACCCGCTCCCGACCGTAGACGCGAAGGCGTGCGCCGACGACGACCAGCGGCTGCAGCGTCATCCTGCCGACGCCCCAGGCGATGCCGGTCGCCGTCACCGACGCTCCTCGACCAGCGCGGCCACGCGCTCGACGACCTCGTCCAGCGTGAGCGCGGTGGTGTCGACCTCGACCGCGTCCTGCGCGCGGTGGGTGTCGACCGCGTCGCGCTCGTCGCGGTCGCGCAGCGCGGTCGCCAGCGCGGCGGCGTCCGCGCCGGAGCGCTCGGCGTGCCGCCGCTGCGCACGGACGGCCGCGTCGGCGACCAGCCACACCTTGACCTCGGCGTCAGGGGCGACGACTGCGCCGATGTCCCGACCCTCGATCACGACGTCCCCTTCGTGGCTGAGCGCCCGCTGTCGCTGGCGCATCACCTCTCGCACGCCGGGGTGGCGCGCGACCACCGAGACGGCCTCGTCGACACGCGGCTCCCTGATCGCGGCCGTCACGTCGCTGCCGGCGATGGCGACGGCGCCGCCGTCCCCGAAGGAGACGGGGCTCGCCCCGGCCAGCGCCGCCAGCGCGGCGCCGTCCGCGAGGTCGACCCCCCGCTCCAGCGCGAGCCAGGTGAGCGCCCGGTACATGGCTCCGGTGTCGAGGTAGCGGAAGCCGAGCCGCCGGGCGAGCAGGCGCGCCACGGACGACTTGCCGGCGCCCGCAGGCCCGTCGATGGCGACGATCACGCCGCCTCCCGCCGGAGCGCGGCGACCAGGTCGTGGAAGCCCGGGAAGCTCACGGCCACGCAGTCTGCACCCTCGACGCGGACGCCCTCCCCGGAGGCGAGCCCGGCCACCACTCCGAGCATGGCGATCCGGTGGTCGCCGCGGCTGTCGACGTGCCCGCCGCGCAGGCGGGCGGGGACGCCGTTGACGACGAGCCCGTCGGCGGTCGCACGGGCACGGACGCCGAGCGCCCGCAGCGCGTCCACCGTCGCCTCGATGCGGTCGGACTCCTTCGCCCGCAGCTCGCCGGCGCCCCGCAGGCGGCTCTCACCGCGCGCGCACGCGGCCGCGAGCGCGTACAGCGGCAGCTCGTCGATGGCGAGCGGCACCTCGCGCGGCCCGACGCTGGTGGCGACGAGCGACGCCGACCGGATCTCGAGGTCGCCGCCCGGCTCGCCGCCGATCTCGCGACGGTTGTAGACGGTGATCCTCGCCCCCATCCGCTCGAGGATCGGCAGCAGGCCGGTGCGGCGGGGGTTGAGGTTGACCCCGTGCAGGTGCAGCTCGGACCCCGGGACGAGCGTCGCGGCGAGCACGAACGGCGCAGCCGACGAGAAGTCGGCCGGAACCGCGAGCTCGCCGAGGTCGAGCCGTCCGGCGGGCGCGACGGCCACGGCGCCGGGCTGGACGACGACGCGCGCGCCGGCGGCGGCGAGCATCCGCTCCGTGTGGTCGCGCGTCGGCTGCGGCTCGACGACGGTCGTCTCGCCGCTCGCGTACAGGCCGGCGAGGAGGATGCACGACTTCACCTGGGCCGACGCCACGGGCAGCGCGTACTCGATCCCGCGCAGCGGGGCCCCGTGGATCAGCAGAGGCAGGTGCCCGTCGGTCGTCTCGACGCGTGCCCCCATCTCGCGGAGCGGCTCGGCGACGCGGCCCATCGGCCGCGCGCTCAGCGACTCGTCGCCCCGCAGCTCGAACGCCTGTCCGTCCTGGCCGGCGAGAATGCCCGCGAAGAGCCGCGCCAGCGTTCCCGCATTGGCGCAGTCGACCGGGCCGGCCGGCGAGCGGAGGCCCCGCAGGCCCTGCCCCAGCACGAGCAGCGTGTCATGGCCCTCCTCGACCACCTCGACACCGCAGGCGCGGACGGCGTCGACCGTGGCCTCGGTGTCCTGCGAGCGGCCGAAGCCGGTGACCCTCGTCTCCGTGTCGCAGATCGCCCCGATCAGCACGGCGCGATGCGAGATCGACTTGTCGCCGGGCACGGCGACGTGCCCGACGATCCTCGTCGCCGGCTCGACGACCATGGGAGGGGCGGGGACAGCCCCCTCCGCGGGCACTCCCCGCCCAGCGCTCATTCCTCGATCACCGGCGCCGCGACCACGCCGTAGCCCTGTGCCTCGAGCAGCTCGACGGCCCGCACCGCCTCACCGTCGCCGGCCACGAGCACGGTCAGCGTGCCACCGCGCTCGTGCGAGAGGTGCTCCATGTCGAAGTCGGCGACGTTGATCCGCTCGGCGCCGAGCGCCTGGAAGATCCCGGCGAGCACGCCGGGCCGGTCGGGGATGTGCACCCGCAGCCGGTGCAGCGAGCCGGGGTCGGCGAACGCCGTCTCCAGCAGCCGGCGGCGGTTGCCTCCCGCCTCGCCGATCCAGCGCGCGAGGAACCCGGCGTCGCCCCGTGCCAGTGCGCCCTCGAGCTGCTCGACCCGCCGTCGGTGCTCCGCGAGGGCGACGGCGATCGCCTCCCGGTTGTCGAGGAAGATGTCCACCCAGATCCGCGGGTTCGCACCGGCGACGCGCGTCATGTCGCGCAGCGAGCCGCCCGCCGCTTGCAGCGGGTCGTGCCCCTCGACCCGCGCGCTGCCGAGCTGGTTGAGCAGGACGTTCGCCAGCGCGTGGGGCAGGTGGCTGGTGAGCGCCACGAGGCGGTCGTGAGCCGTCGGGTCGATCGCCACCGGGCGCGCCCCGAGCGCCGCCACGAACCCGTGCAGCACCCTGAAGCGGGCGGGGTCGGTTTGCGCGGCCGGCGTGAGGAACCACGTCGCGCCCTCGAACAGGTCGGGCGAGGAGCGTTCCGGGCCACGGGTCTCGGCGCCGCAGATGGGGTGCCCGCCGACGAATCGCCGGTCGTCGCCGGCGGCGGCGCAGACCGCCCCTTTGGTGGAGCCGACGTCGGTGACCGTGCACGGCTCGGGCGCCCTGGCGAGCACCTCCCGGACGACGTCCGGGAGCGAGGCGACCGGGGCCGCGACGACGGCCAGCTCGGCTCCCTCGAGCGCGCCGGCGAGGCTCTCGCCCGGCAGGCAGGCGCCTCGCTCGGCGGCGACGGCGAGCACGTCGGGGTCCGTGTCCCACCCCGTCACGCGCGCCACGCCGGCGCGCGCCGCAGCCAGGCCGATCGACGCTCCGATCAGGCCGGTGCCGACGACGCACACCGACGGGATGCTCGTTCGGGTCATTCAGCTCGCCGGTGGCTCGTCGGGCGATCGCACCGGGGCGATCACGCGGCGCGCATCAGCTCCGCGATCAGGAACGCGCAGTCCAGCGCCTGCCGCGCGTTCAGCCGCGGGTCGCAGAGCGTCTCGTAGCGGTCGACGAGGTGCTCCTCGAGCACGCCCACTGAGCCGCCGAGGCACTCGGTGACGTCGTCGCCGGTGAACTCCAGGTGGATCCCGCCCGGCCACGTGCCGACCTCGCGATGCGCGGCGAAGAAGCCCTCGATCTCGGTCATCACGTCCTCGAACCGGCGCGTCTTGTGCCCGGACGGCGTCTGGAAGGTGTTGGCGTGCATCGGGTCGCACGACCAGACGACGGCGGCGCCGGCCTCGCGCACCGCGCGGAGGAGCGGTGGCAGCGCCTCGCGAATCGTGCCCGCGCCCATGCGCGTGATCAGCGTCAGCCGCCCCGGGGTGTCGAGCGGGTTGAGCCGGCGGCAGAGCTCGACGCACTCCTCGGGAGTCGTCTCCGGCCCGAGCTTGACCCCGATCGGGTTGTGCACCCCC
>JAOUEK010000278.1 GCA_029858755.1 Thermoleophilia bacterium | reverse complement strand
GGAGAGGCGGACGAGCTCCAGCACTTCGGCGACTCGTTCCCGGCGCTCGGACTTGGGGGCGCTGGTGAAGCGGAGCCCGAACGCGACGTTGTCGCCGACGTTCAAGTGGGGGAAGAGAGCGTAGCTCTGGAAGACGGTGTTGACGGGGCGCTTGTTCGGCGGCGTCTCCGTGACGTCGGCCTCGCCGATGCGGATCCGGCCGGCGTCGGGGCGCTCGAAGCCGGCGATCATGCGCAGGCTGGTGGTCTTGCCGCAGCCGGAGGGGCCGAGCAACGAGAAGAACTCGCCGCTCGCGATGTCGACCGTGACGTCGTCCACCGCGAGGACGTCGTCGAACCGCTTGGTCACGGCGTCGAGCACCACGCCCTCGGAGCGCCGTGTGGTCACGGGTCGAGCTCCAGGGCGATGGCAGCCTCGAGCGCCTCGTGCGTGTCCGGCGGCTCGGCGAGCCCGAGGTAGAGGATCGAGTCGAGCCCGTCCGTGAGCGCGGCGAGCCGGAACGCCGCCCCTGAGGGGTCGACCTGCTCGGCCACAGACCCGTCCGCCTGCCCTTCGCGGATGCGCTCACCGAGCACATCGATCCAGGCCCGGTAGTGGGAGCGGACGACCGGCCCCAGCTCGTCGTCGCCGTGCAGGCCGGTCCACATCGCCGTCCAGAGCGCCCGGTACTCGCCGTGCGGCGGCGTCGAGTCGATGCAGGCGGCCAGGCTCCGGGTGAGGCGCGCGCGGCCGTTGTCGAGCGCGTCCAGCTCGGTCGCGACCAGCTCCTCCCAGCGCGTCTCGGAGAACTCGAAGGCAGCGCGGAGCAGGTCCTGTCGCGTGGGGAAGTAGTAGTGGACGAGCGCCTTGGAGACGCCGGCCTCGCGGGCGACGCTCGCCATGCGCAGGCGATGGGCGCCTTCGCGGATCACGACGCGGCACGTGGCGTCGAGGATCGTGACCACGCGCTGGGAGCTCTGGGTGCTGGTGGGAGCGGGCACAGGGGCTCGTATCTTGACCGATTCGTGACGCCGCGCATATCCTGACTGACCAGACAGTCAGGGACAAGCGAGACGACCGGAAGGCAGGAGCATGAGCACATCGGCCGCGGCGGTGACGCTCCCCCCGCTGGATCACCCCCTCGAGGACGGCTGGACGCTCCCCGCCGCCTGGTACTCGTCGAGCGTCGTGCACGAGCTCGAGCTGGAGCGGATCTTCGCTCGTGCGTGGCAGTACGTGGGGCGGGCCGACCTGGTCGCCGAGCCCGGCTGCTTCTTCGCCTCGCACGTGGCGCACGTTCCCGTCGTCGTCGTCCGCGACGCCGACGGCGGGCTTCGCGGGTACGTCAACGTCTGCCGCCACCGCGGCCACCTGGTGGCGGACGGCGCAGGCTGCCGGGCCACGCTCCAGTGCCCCTACCACGCCTGGACTTACGGCCTCGACGGCTCGTTGCTGAAGGCGCCCCGCAGCGAGCGTGAGCCGGAGTTCGACCCGCGCGACTTCTCGCTCCTCCCCGTCTCCGTGGCCACGTGGGGGCCGTGGGTGTTCGCCAACCCCGACCCCGACGCTGCACCACTCGGGCTCGTGCTCGACGGCGTCCGCGAGGTCGTGGAGGCGAGCGGCGTCGACCTCGACGACGTCGTCTTCCGGCGGCGCGTCCACTGGGAGGCCCCCGTCAACTGGAAGAACGCCGTCGAGAACTACCTTGAGTGCTACCACTGCGCCGTCGCGCACCCCGGTCTCGCGAAGGTGGTGGACGTCAGCCCGGACGCCTACGAGGTGGTCGAGCGACCCCTGTCGACGAGCCAGTTCGGCCGGATCCGCCCCGGCGTGCGCGAGGGCACCGCCAACGCTCCGTACCGACCCGGCCAAGGGGTCGAGAGCGCGCAGTACCACCACCTGTGGCCGAACACCACGATCAACATCGAGGCCGGTCGCCCCAACGTGGGGATCGACGTCTGGCTGCCGGCCGCGCCCGGCCGCTCCACCGGCTACTCGGACTACTTCTTCGGCTCGGACGTGACCGAGGAGGAGATCGAGGAGATCGTCGCCTTCAGCCAGCAGGTGGGCAAGGAGGACCAGTCGCTCGTCGAGTCCGTGCAGGCGGGCCTCGACTCGGGCGCCGTGCCGCAGGGACGGCTGTTCGGCGAGAGCGAGCGGCTGATCGGGCACTTCCAGCGGCGTATCCACGCCGCGCTCACCGGCGCCGGGTAGACGAGTGCAGCCGTGTCGGACTGAAGTCCGACACGGGGCGGACACGGGGCGTGCGGCTCGTGCCGGGTGTCCGGCTTCGGCCGGACACCGCTCTTCCGCCCGCGTCGGGCTTCAGCCCGACGCGCTGCCTTCCGCCAGCCACCTGAGCGCGTCCCCGACGGCCGCCACCGTCTCCTCCACGTCCGCCGGCGTGTGGGCGAGCGAGACGAACCACCGCCCGAGCGGGTAGCGGTGCCCGATCACGCCGCGGGCCTCCAGCGCGTCGCAGAAGGCGAGGAAGAGGCCGTCGTCCTGCAGCGCGGCGACCTCGGCCAGGGAGCCGGGCTCGGCGTCGGGGCGCTCCGAGAAGAAGGGCTGCAGCATGCTGCCCACCCGCCGGACGTGGCCGGCGACGCCCGCGTCTGCGAAGGCGCGCTCGAGCCCGTCGGCGAGCGACGCCGAGGTCGCTTCGAGCCCCTCGTACAGCTCCGGCTCCCCGTGGAGCCGGGTGAGGACCGCGCGCGAGGCGGCGAGCGCGACGGGTGAGCCGCTCGTGGTGCCGCCGTGCACGACCCGGTTCTCCGCCTCGAGCCGCATCAGCTCGCGTGAGCCGCCGAAGGCGGCGAGGCCGAAGCCGCCGCCGACGATCTTCCCGAGCACGGTGACGTCGGGAGTGACGCCGAGCAGCTCCTGCGCTCCGCCCGGCGCCAACCGGAAGCCGGTCATCACCTCGTCGAGGATCACGAGGCCGCCCGCGGCACGGACCTCGGCGAGCAGCGCATCGAGGAAGGCGGGAGTCGGGCGCATCAGCCCTCCCGACCCGGCCGCCGGCTCCAGGATCACCCCCGCGAGGCGTTCCCCCGCCTCGGCGATCGCGCTCCGCAGCGCGGCGAGGTCGTTGAAGGGGAGCACCCAGACGGCCTCGAGCGCAGCCGCGGGCACGCCGAGCGAGTCCGGCCGCGCCGGGCGCGACGCGCTGCCGTCGCCGAGCCCCGTGCAGAGGTGGTCGGCCCAGCCGTGGTAGTGCCCCTCGAACTTGAGGATCAGGTCGCGCCCCGTCGCAGCGCGGACCAGGCGCACGGCCGCCTGGGTTGCCTCGGTGCCCGAGGCCGCGTAGCGGAGCTGCTCGATGCCGGGCACGAGCGAGACGACGAGCTCCCCGACCTCGCCCGCCAGCCGGTGGGGATACGCGACGTGGACGCCGATCCGGTCGACGACGTCGCGCACCGCGTCGAGCAGGAAGGGAGGCGCGTGCCCGAACAGGTTGACGCCGTACCCGCCGCAGTAGTCGAGGTACGTGGCGCCGTCGGCGTCGCGGATGCGGGCCCCCGCGGCCTCCTCCATCACGAGCTGACCGCCGGCCCGCAAGCGGGAGTAGCTCGACTCGCCGCCGGCCACGGTCTCGGCGATGCGGGCGAACTGCATCTCCGAGCGGGTCGGCATCGCGGGAGTATCGCTCGCAGGGGTCGCGGCGCGCACGGCGTACTCCCAGGCATGTCGACTGCCTTCGGCTCCGTCGGCGGCGCCCTCTCCGCTGAGCGCGTACGCCGTGACCTCGTCCGGCTGTTGCCCCTGGGGGCCGTGCTGCTCGCGCTCGCGCTCGTCACCGACGCGGGCGCAGCGATCGCCGTCGTGGTGGCGCTCGGGGTGCTGGTGGGCGGCGTCTGTGCGATCGCCGCCGTCGTCGCCCTCGTCGGCGCGCGCGGCCGGGGCGTGGCC
>JAOUEK010000277.1 GCA_029858755.1 Thermoleophilia bacterium | reverse complement strand
CGGGTTGTGCACCCCCGAGAAGAACTCGATGTGGGCCTCCCCCAGCCGGCGCGTCCGCTCGCCGATCCACAGCATGTGCGCGGAGCAGTCGTACCAATCGCCGGTCAGGGAGTCGCGCCGCGTGAGCGGCTCCTCGTAGTCGAGCAGGAGGCCCTCGTGGCTCGTCCACACGTCGACCTCGTGGATCGAGCGCTCCGAGTCGAGCTCGATGCCGATCGCCTGCATGAACCGCAGCGCCCGGCCGATCTCGGTGGCGATCACCTCGTAGCGGCGGCCGGCCGGCGAGGAGGAGACGAACTCCTGGTTCCAGGTGTGAACCTGGGTGAGGTCGGCGAACCCGCCCTTGGTGAAGGCCCGCAGCAGGTTGAGCGTGGATGCCGCCTGGTAGTAGCCCTGGATGATGCGCTCCGGGTCCGGCACCCGCGCCTCCGCCGTCAGCTCGTCCGAGTGCACCACGTGCCCCCGGAACGACGGCAGCTCGACGCCGCCGATCACCTCCGTCGGCGACGACCGCGGCTTCGCGAACTGACCCGCGATACGCCCGACCTTGACCACCGGCAGCGTCGCGCCGTAGGTGAGCACCGCCGACATCTGCAGCAGCACCTTGAGCTTCTCGCGGATCTGGATCGCGGAGACCTCGCGGAACGACTCCACGCAGTCGCCGGCCTGGAGCAGGAACGCGCGGCCCTCCGCGACCTCTCCGAGCGCCTGCAGCAGCTTCCGCGCCTCGCCGGCGAAGACGAGCGGCGGCAGCTCGCGCAGCCGGTCGCGTACGGCGTCGAGCGCCGTGCGGTCGGGCCACGGCGGCTGCTGTGCCGCCGGCAGCGTGCGCCAGGAGTCGGGCGCCCAGGTTGGCTCGGTCACGGCCATGGCACGGAGTGTAGATGCGCCGGTTTTGACGCACCCGCCGCGAGCCGCTACAAACGGAGGTGATGTCCGAGCTGCACCGCCTCGGCCTCTTCTGGCGCCGCTGAGCGCCCAGGTCGACGCGGACCGGGCGCAGCGCGTGCCGGCAGGCTCCGCGGCCCCCTCGACGAAAGGACGGAGATGCGGATCTTCTCGGGCATCCAGCCCACCGGGGACAAGCACCTCGGCAACTACATCGGCGGCTTCCGCCAGTACGCGGCCACGCAGGAGCTCGGCGAGGCCTTCTTCTGCATCGTCGACCTGCACTCGATCACGGTCGACTACGAGCCCCGTGACCTCCACGACCGGACGCTCGACCTCTACGCGATGCTCGTCGCCACCGGGCTCGATCCCGAGCGCTCCACCGTCTTCGCCCAGAGCCACGTCACCGCACACGCGGAGTCGAGCTGGCTGCTCTCGGCGGTGACGAGCTACGGGCAGCTCGGGCGGATGACGCAGTTCAAGGACAAGTCGGAGCGCCGCGACTTCGTGTCGGCGGGCCTGTTCACGTACCCCGTGCTGATGGCGGGCGACATCCTGCTCTACCAGACCGACCGCGTGCCGATCGGCGACGACCAGCGGCAGCACCTCGAGCTCTCCCGCGACATCGCGGAGCGGTTCAACGCGCGCTTCGGCGAGACCTTCGTCGTCCCCGAGGGCATCTACCCGGAGGTCGGCGCACGCATCATGGACCTGCAGGAGCCGACGAGGAAGATGTCCACCACGGGCGGGTCGGAACAGGGCACGGTGCGCCTGCTCGACGAGACGGACGTGATCCTGAAGAAGTTTCGCAGCGCCGTCACCGACTCCGGCCGCGAGATCCGGCGCGGTGACGACAAGCCCGGGATCACGAACCTGCTCGACATCTTCTCCGTGGCCACGGGCAAGCCGCCCGGCCAGATCGAGGTGGAGTACGAGCACGTCGGCTACGGCCAGTTCAAGAGCGACGTGGGCGAGGCGGTGGCCGCGATGCTCGCCCCCGTGCGCGAGCGGTACCTCGAGCTCCGGGCCGACGAAGGGGAGCTCCTGCGCCTGCTCGCGCTCGGTGCCGACAAGGCCCGCGCCGCCTCCGCGCCGACGCTCCGGCGCATGTACGAGCGCATGGGCTTCGTCCACCTCGGGTGAGTCGGAGGCCGAGCGGCGCGCGGCCGGCGGGTGAGCGGCCCGCCTGAGGCCGATGCGCCTCACCCCGCTCAGGAGTCGCCCGGCCCTGCTTCGGCCAGACCCTGCCCTTCCTGCTGCGCAAGGCCGACGAGCCGTCGCAGCCCCGCCACCTCCGACGGCGTCAGCGGTCGCCATGCGCCGGGATCGAGCCCGGTCGGCTCGAGCCCGGCGTAGGCGCTGCGGTGCAGTCGCAGCACGGGGTGCCCGACCGCCTCGCACATCCGCCGGACCTGCCGGTTGCGCCCTTCGTGCAGCACGAGCTCGAGCCGCGAGCGTCCCAGGCGGCGCACGCGGGCCGGGGCAGTGCGGCCGTCCTCGAGCACGACGCCCTCGGCCAGCCGCCGGATCGCGTCGTCGCCGGGGAAGCCCTCGACCTCGGCCACGTAGGTCTTCTCCACGCCGTAGCGGGGATGCGCGAGCCGGTGTGCCAGCGCCCCGTCGTTCGTGAGCACGAGCGCCCCCGTGGTGGCCGCGTCGAGGCGCCCGACCGGAACGACGCGTGGGGCACGGGGCACCAGGTCGAGGACGGTGCGCCGCCCCTGCGGGTCACGGGCCGTGGTCACGACCCCGGCCGGCTTGTGCAGCAGCAGGTGGGCCAGGCGCTCCGGTCTCACGCGCCGGCCGTCGACCTCGACCACGTCGCGCGGCCCCACGATCGTCGCGAGCTCGCCGACCGTCCCGTTGACCCGAACGCGCCCTGCGGCGATCAGCTCGTCCGCCGCCCGTCGCGACGCGACACCGGCTCGGGCCAGGAATCGGTTGAGGCGCATCGGCGCATTCTCGCGCCCACGTCGTCTAGGGTGGCCGCCGTGTCTCGTCACTCCGAGCTGACCCGACGGCTCGCGGAGCTGATCGTCGACTTCGGCGCCAACGTCCAGCCGGGGCAGGTCGTCTCGGTGACGACGCACACGGGCAAGGAGAGCCTCTCGCGCGCGATCGCGCGCCGCGCCTACGAGCGAGGCGCCCGCTGGGTGGACGTGCTCACCTTCGACCCGTGGGTCAAGCGCGCCCGACTGGATTTCGCTCCGGCGGACAGCCTCGAGGAGGTGCCTCCCTGGATGATCGACCGCCTGGAGTGGATCTCCGCGGAGCGCGGCGCTCGCATCTCGCTCAACGGCCCCTCCGCACCCGGCGCCCTGGACGGGGTCGAGCCGGCACGCACCGGCCGCGACCTGCTCCCGTACCTGCCCAACTCCGGGGCGGTCGTCAACGCGCGCACGACGAACTGGTGCGTGGCCCCGGCGCCGACCCCCGGCTGGGCGGGCCTCGTCTACCCGGAGCTCGAGCCCGAGGCCGCGCTCGACCGGCTCTGGGAGGCGATCGCCCATGTCTGCCGGCTCGACGAGCACGACCCCGCGGCGGCGTGGCGAGCACGTGGCGCCGAGCTGCAACAGGTCGCCGCACGGCTGACGGAGCGGCGGTTCGACGCGATCCGCCTCGAGGGGCCCGGGACGGAGCTCACCGTGGGGCTCCTGCCCACGTCGCGCTGGGACGCCGGTGGCTCGGAGACGGCGCTCGGCATCCCGTACTACGCGAACATCCCGAGCGAGGAGACCTTCACCACCCCCGACCCGGACAGAGTCGACGGCGTGGTCACCGCGACGAGGCCGCTGGAGCTGTACGGCTCCCTGATCGACGGTATTCGGGTGGAGCTCTCCGGCGGCCGGGTCACCCGGATCGACGCCGACCACGGCGCCGAGGCGTTGCGCTCGGCGGCGCGCAGGGACGACGGTGCCTCCCGACTGGGCGAGCTCGCGCTCGTCGACGGCAGTGGGCGCATCGGAGCGCTGGACACGGTCTTCCACGACACGCTGATCGACGAGAACGCC
>JAOUEK010000276.1 GCA_029858755.1 Thermoleophilia bacterium | reverse complement strand
CCCGGGGAAGCTGCGGAGCGCGGCCGCGATCGCGACGTCGGGGACGCCGATCGCGCGCGCGGCCGCGGTGGCGGCTGCCGCGTTCTCGCGGTTGTGGGCGCCGGGGATCCGCGGCTCCGCCGGCAACGGGTCGTCGGCGGAGAACTCGATACGGCGCGCAGCGCCGGGCACTCGGTCGAAGCCGCCGGGCACGACGGCGACGTCGTCGGGCCCCTGGTTCTCGAAGAGGCGGAGCTTCGCCGCCGCGTACGACTCGAGGCTGCCGTGCCGGTCGAGGTGGTCGGGCTCGAGGTTGACGAGCACGGCGACGCGGGGACGGAGGGTGACGACGTCCTCGAGCTGGAAGGAGGAGACCTCGCAGACGACCCACGCCACCTCGTCGCCGACGCCGACGACGGCGGTGAGCGGCCGGCCGATGTTGCCGGCGACCTCGACCGGTCGCCCGGCCGCCTCGAGGATGGCGCCGAGCAGGGCGGTGGTGGTCGTCTTGCCGTTCGTCCCGGTGACGCACAGGAGCGGGTTGGGCAGGAGGCGGGCGCCGAGCTCGAGCTCCGAGATCACGGGGAGGCCGGCACGCCGCGCCGCCATGACCGGCCGGGACTCGCCGGGCACCCCCGGGCTCTTGACCACGAGCTCGACTCCCTCGAGCAGCGCGTCGTCCCAGTCGCCGAGCGAGACGTCGGCGTCGACGTCGCCCGCGTCGAGGCCGGGATCACGGTCGTGGGCGACGACCTCGATCCCCGAGCGGCGCAACGCGACGGTGGCGGCGCGTCCCGACCGTGCCAGGCCGAGGACGAGGACGCGCGAGGGAGGCGGCTCGAGCACGGCGACAGCGTACGCACCCCGGTCCGGGCTCACCGTCGGCCCGTCCGCTGCGCGATCGCGATCCCGCCGACGATGGCGACCGCGCCCGCTGCCAGAGGCGGCGACAGCCGCTCGCTCAGCACGAGCGCCGCGAGGATCAGGCCCGAGACCGGCTGCAGGAACTGCAGCGTGGCGATGCGGGCGATGCCGCCCCGGTCGAGCGCCCAGTACCAGCCGATGTAGCCGGCGATCGACGTCACGAGCGCCAGGAACAGCACGGCGCCCCAAGCCTCTGGGCTACCGCGAGGCACGCCGTCCGCCGCCACGAGCACTCCGGCGAGCGGAGCGAGCGCTGCAGCGCCGAGGAAGACGCCCCACAGCGTCGTCGCCCTGCTCGAGAGCCCGCGGGGCAGCAGCAGCGCGCCGGCCACGTACCCGGCCGACACCACCAGCGCCGCCGCCAGCACCAGCAGGTCGCCGACGAGGGTCGCCGACTCGTTGCTCCCCGAGCGCACGACGATGATCAGCCCCTCTCCCGCGAGCGCGACGCCGCAGCCGGCGAGCCAGGGGGAGCTCGGCAGCCTGCGGCCGACGAGCGCGGCGTAGAGGCCGGTGAAGAGCGGGAGCGCGGCCAGGATCATCGCGCCGTGCATCGCCGACGTGCGTTGCTGGCCCACCGTGTAGACGAGCGGGAAGACGACGAAGCCGGCCGCGGACGAGACGAGCAGGAGCAGGCGGTGACGCGCCCGCCGCGGCGGGGCCTCCCGCGCCGCGAGCACGAAGGGCGCGGCAACGAGCCCGGCTAGGAGCGTCCGCGAGACGGCGACGAGCAGGGGCTCGAGGTCGTCCGTGGCCACGCGCGTCATCACCGGGGTGGCGCCCCACACGACCATCACGAGCATCGCCACGCCCACGGGCGCGGCGAGGAGACGGTGTCGCGTCAGAGCTGGAACCGGAGGTAGTAGCGGTAGTAGAGGACGAAGCCGACGGCGCACAGGATCGCGCCCACGATCCAGAAGCGCACCATGATCTTCGTCTCCGACCACGCCTTCATCTCGAAATGGTGGTGGATCGGGGCCATCAGGAACACTCGCCTGCCAGTGCGCTTGAAGCTCGCCACCTGGATCATCACCGAGAGCGCCTCGATCAGGTAGATGCCGCCGATGAAGACGAGCAGCACCTCGGTCTCCGTGAAGATCGCGAGCGTGGCGATCGCGCCCCCGAGCGCCATCGAGCCCGTGTCCCCCATGAACACCTCGGCGGGGAAGGCGTTGTACCAGAGGAAGCCGATCACGCCGCCGATCAGCGCCGCGGCGACGATGGCGAGGTCGAGGTACTCGTCGCTGCGCAGGCCGACGTCGCCGGAGCGGATCCACGAGATCGACGCGATCGCGAGCAGCGTGAGCAGCGAGACCGCGCACGTCCCGGCGGCGAGGCCGTCCAGCCCGTCGGTGAGGTTCACGCCGTTCGCGGTACCCGCGATGACGACGAACAGGAAGGGGTAGAAGGCCCAGGAGAGGTCGACGTTGACGTCGACGACCGGGAAGTAGATCTCCGTGTCCATGTAGCCGACCGTGGTCGTCGCGTAGCCGACGCCTGCGGTGACGAGCGCGAGCAGCAGCAGCTTCCAGCGGCCGGAGAGGCCGAGCGAGCGCCGATGTCGCACCTTGAGGAAGTCGTCGGTGAAGCCGATCAGCGCGCACCCGAGCGTGGCCGCGAGCACCGTCAGCCCCGGCACCGTGTACAGGGAGACGGCGACCACGGGCGCGACAGCGGCGGCGAGCAGCAGTAGCCCGCCCATCGTCGGCGTTCCCTGCTTGGCCACGTGGTGCTTCGGGCCCTCCTCGCGGATGTGCTGGCCGACGCTCTGGCGTCGCAGCCACTCGATGAAGGTCGGCCCGATCACGACGGCGATCACCATCGCCACCAGGCCTGCGATCAGGACTCGGACCATGCCTCGCAGAGGTTCTCGACGTGAGCCGGGATGCCTTCGAGCCCGATCGCCCGCGACGCCTTCACGAGCACTGCGTCGCCCGGGCGCAGCACCTCGCGCAGGACGGCTGTGGCCGCGGCAGCGTCGGGCGCCGCGTGCCACTCGGCCGAGCCCTCGGTCGCGTAGCGCTGTGCCCCGGGCCCGACGGCGACGACCACGTCGATCCCGAGCTCGGCGAGCAGCTCGCCGATCTCCGCGTGGTAGCGGTCGCTCTCCGCGCCGAGCTCGGCCATCTCCCCGAGGACGGCCACCTTCCGCCGCCGGCCCGCGCGCTCGGCGAGGTCGAGCAGCGCCGCGCGCATCGACACCGGGTTCGCGTTGTAGGCGTCGTTGACCACGACGCCGCCGCCGCGCAACCCGATCACGTCGCCGCGCCAGGGGGAGAGCGCGATCGCGGTCGCACCCTCGTGGACGCGAGCCAGCGGCAGGCCGAGGGCGTGGTACGCGGTGAGCGCGGCGAGCACGTCGCCGGCGAGGTGACGCTGGTCGAAGGGGAGCTCGAGCTCGACCACCTCCCCCTCGATCGGGAAGCGCCATGCCCCGCCCCGACGCTCCACCGACCGCGGCTCGAAACGGTGGAGCTCGATGTCGTCGCGGTCGAGCCACGGCTCGAGCTCTGACGCCTCTTCGGGAACGACAGCGACGCCGCCGGTCGGGAGCGCCACGATCGCCTCGGCGTTCGCCCGGGCGACGTCCTCGATCGAGCCGACGAGCTCGAGGTGCTCCGGCCCGATCCCCGTGACGACCGTCATCGTCGGGCTGGCGATGCGGCACAGCTCGGCGATCTGCCCCAGGCCGCGCATCCCCATCTCCGTCACGAGCACGCGCGTCTTCGGCTCGAGCCGGAGCACGGTCAGCGGCAGCCCGATCTCGTTGTTGCGGCTCGCCTCCGCCGACACGGTCGGCGTGACGGGCGCGCAGAGCGCGCCGAGCGCGTCCTTCGTCGTGGTCTTGCCGGTGGAGCCGACCACGGCGACGACCTGCGCCTCGGAGCGGCCCCGCACGAGACCGGCGAGCCTGGCGAGCGCAGCGTGCTGGTCGCGCGGGACGAGCGTTGCGGCGCCCCGCCGCTGCGCGTCCGCGACGTAGCGCGTGCCGCTGTTCACCGCCACGAACAGGTCGCCCGGACGCGCAACGCGGGAGTCG
>JAOUEK010000275.1 GCA_029858755.1 Thermoleophilia bacterium | reverse complement strand
GATCACGGCGACGTCGTACACGTACTGGCTGTCGCAGTTCGCCGTCGTGGGCGCCACGCTGCTGTGGGTCTACTTCCGCCACCAGGACCGCTTCGCGGGCTTCCGCAACTGGCTGATCGCGGCGAACCTCGTCGGCCTCCTCGGCTACGCGCTCCTGCCGACGGCGCCGCCGCGGATGTTCCCCGAGTGGGGCTTCTCGGACGTGCTCGCCGAGCACGCCTCACTGACGCAGGAGAGTGGCCTGGTGGCGTTCTCCGCCAACCCGTACGCGGCGATGCCGAGCCTGCACGCCATGGACGCGCTGATCGTGACGATCGTCATGATCGGCCTCGTGCGCAGCCCGCTCTCGAAGCTGCTCTGGGCGCTGTGGGCCCCGTGGGTGTGGTTCACGGTGATGTCCACCGGCAACCACTACTGGCTCGACGTGGCCGCCGGCGTCGCGATCGCTCTCGCGACCGCTGTAGTGCTCTTCCGTGACCGCATCGCCAGCGCGGTCGCGCACGTGACGCGCGCCGCATGAGCGCGTCGGGGCCGGGCGACCCGCCCCGGGTGTCGCAGCTGGAGCGCGTCAAGCAGGAGTACACGGCGGCGGCGCGGGAGATCCTTCGCCGGTCGATGCAGGGTGTGGCGAAGACGAAGCTGACACCGGACATGCTCTCCGTCGCGGGCCTCGCCCTCTGCATCGCCGGCGCTGTGCTCGTGGGCTTCGAGCAGCGGAACGAGTACGTGTTCTACTGGCTCGGAGGCGGTCTCTTCGTGGCGGGCTCCGTGGCGGACATCCTCGACGGCGCGCTCGCCCGAGCGGCGAGCAAGGGCACCGTGTTCGGCGCGTTCCTCGACTCGACGTTCGACCGGCTCGGCGAGGCCGCCGTGCTCGCCGCGATCGGGCTCGCGTTCATGCGCGAGGGCAACGAGGTGGCGCTGTTGGCAACGTTCGCCGCCGTGATCGGCTCTTTCCTCGTCTCCTACACCCGGGCCCGTGCCGAGGCGCTCGGGCTGAAGGGCGACGTGGGCTTCGGCTCGCGGCTCGAGCGCGTGGTGATCATCTCCGTCGCCCTCGGCGTGGCGCCGTGGGGCTGGCTCGAGTGGCCGATCTACCTGCTCGCCGCGATGGCGTGGCTCACGGTCGCACAGCGGATGCTGTACGTGCGCGGCCAGCTCCGCGAGCTCGCAGAGCGCGCTGCCTAGCCGAGCGCCGCACGGGGAAGCGGGTGTCCGTCGACGACGTCGGGCCGCCGATCCCGCGAGGCGCGCGGATTCTTCGACTGCGCTATGCTGATAGCACTTTGGCTGCTAGCACTTCGCGGAAAGGCATCCTCATTCGGATGCCACAGCACGTCAAGCAGGCGCTCGTCCGCGAGACGGCGCGGCGAGGCGTCAGCCTCAACGACGTCGCCAGCGGGCTCGTCGCCGCCGATCTCGGCGTGGCATACGAGCCGACCGGCCGGCGCAGCCCCCTCCCAGGGGCGAGCCCGGTCGTCCTGCTCCGCGTGCCGGAGGAGCTGAAGCGCGAGATCGAGGCCGAGGCATCACGCAGCGGCCGCACCGTCAACGACGTCGTCGTCCGCGCGCTCGCGGACGGGCTCGACGTCCCCTTCACAAGCGACCGCAGCGAGAAGCGGGGCGCAGTCCCCGTTCGGGGACAGTCCCCGGGCAGCGCCTCCCGCGGAAAGGACACCATGACCACGAACGGCAAGAACGGCAGGGCGCGCACCAAGGACAAGGTGCGCGTCGCGATCATCGGCGTCGGCAACTGCGCCAACTCACTGGTCCAGGGCATCGAGTACTACAAGGACGCCGACCCCGGCGACAGCGTCCCTGGGCTGATGCACGTCGACCTCGGTGGCTACCACATCTCGGACATCGAATTCGTGGCCGCATTCGACGTCGTCAAGGGCAAGGTCGGCGTAGACCTCGCCGACGCGATGTGGGCGCACCCGAACGACACGATCAAGTTCGCCGACGTCAAGAAGACCGGCATCACCGTGTCACGCGGGATGACGCACGACGGCATCGGCAAGTACCTCTCGCAGGTCGTGGAGAAGGCTCCGGGCGAGACCGACGACGTCGTCGGGATCCTGCGCGAGACCGGCGCCGACGTCGTCGTCAACTACCTCCCCGTCGGCTCGGAGATGGCGACGAAATGGTACGCCGAGCAGATCCTCGAGGCCGGCGTGGCGATGGTGAACTGCATGCCGGTGTTCATCGCCCGCGAGCACTACTGGCAGAAGCGGTTCGAGCAAGCGGGCGTCCCGGTGATCGGCGACGACATCAAGTCGCAGGTCGGCGCGACGATCACCCACCGCGTGCTGACGACGCTCTTCGGCGACCGCGGCGTGCATCTCGACCGCACGATGCAGCTCAACGTCGGCGGCAACTCGGACTTCCTGAACATGCTCGAGCGGGAGCGGCTCGAGTCGAAGAAGATCTCGAAGACGAACGCGGTCACGTCGATGCTCGACTACGACATCGGCGCCACCAACGTGCACGTCGGCCCGTCCGACTACGTGCCGTGGCTGACCGACCGCAAGTGGGCGTACATCCGCATGGAGGGCTCGTCCTTCGGCGACGTGCCGCTCAACTGCGAGCTGAAGCTCGAGGTGTGGGACTCGCCGAACTCGGCGGGCATCGTCATCGACGCCGTGCGGCTGGCGAAGCTCGCCCTGAACAACGGCATCGCCGGGGCGCTCGAGGCACCCTCGAGCTACCTGATGAAGTCACCGCCGACGCAGATCCGAGACGACGAGGCGCACGAGCTGATCGAGCGCTTCATCACCAAGAACGCGCGCAAGCAGGAGAAGGCCACCGCCAAGTCCTGAGCGGGCACAGTGGGACAGTCCCCGAGCGGGGACTGTCCCCCATGTTCCCACCGGGGGCTCAGCCGACCGGCACGTAGGCGCAGGCCGGGTCCTCGGCGAGCGGGTCGCCGCCGACCGCGTGGGCACGCGCCCGCGACCCGCCGCAGAGCTGGCGGTACTCGCACACGCCGCACTTCCCCCGGAAGCGCGCCGCGCGGATGTCGAGCAACAGGGGGTGCTCGCGATAGACGTCCGCGATCCGATCGGTGCGCACGTCGCCGAGCACGATCGGGAGGAAGCCGGCGGGTGTGATCTCCCCCGTCGCCGAGACGAAGACGATGCCGCGACCGTCACGCGTGCCCTTGGTCTGCGCCTTCGGCGGGCCCGTCGGCGGGCCGAGCTCGCGCTCGAGCCCCGCTGCGAGGGCGGCGTAGAGCTGACCGGCGGCAGGTGGTCGTCCCTCCTCGCGCCACGCGACCACCCGGCGGAACATCGGCCCCTCGACCGTCCGCACGACGAAGCCTCGGCGCGATGCGTCGTAGAGGAAGTGGCAGACGTCCTCGTTCTCGTCGGGGGAGAGCTCGGTCATGCCGGAGCCGCGGCCGACCCGCACGAGGAAGAACACCTCCCAGATCGACGCGCCCGTGTCGCGGACGATGCGGGCGATGCGCGGCAGCTCGTCGACGTTCTCACGCATGACCACGGTGTTCACCTGGACGACGAAGCCGTGCCGGCGGAGGCGCCGGATCGCCTCGAGCGTGTGCTCGAAGTGCGCATCGACGCCGCGCACTCCCTCGTGCGTCGCAGCAATCGCTCCGTCGAGGGAGATCGAAGCGACCTTGACCCCGAGCCCGCGCAGCTCGGCCAGCCGGGCATCGGTGAGCAGCGGCGTCACGCTCGGCGCGAGCGCGACGGGCAGCTGCAGCCCGCGCGCGTGGCCGACGAGCTCCGAGAGGTCCGGCCGCATGAGGGCGTCGCCGCCCGTGATCACGAGGATCGGCGGTGGGCTCCCGAAGCCCGCAAGTGACCCGAGGAACTCGAGCGCCTCGCCGTGCGTCAGCTCACCGGGCACCGGGGTCGTCTGCGCGTCGGCGCGGCAGTGCCGGCACGCGAGCAGGCACGCACGCGTCGACTCCCAGAAGACCA